>JAYUWA010000239.1:0-6000 GCA_043753795.1 Bacteroidota bacterium
AGAACTGTGATTCATTCTATGTTGCTACTGAATACCTGATTGAACGAGAGAAAAGAAGCGCTTACCCGCTTGCAGGTTTAGAATAATGATCGGAATCTATTCAATCTTTAAATCTAAATTCTTTATATGATTCCAAATTAAATCCAATAAGTAGTTTACATATGGAGAAACAATTCTTGTTAAGTAATATGTGATGATACTAAATACAATCAAGTAGATAAATCCGATAACTTTTTTTCTTATTCTATTCTTTCCATCGTTTATACCCCAAACTTTTTCAAGCAAAGGAGGAATAATTTTAGACATAGCAAAGAGTATGGCAATAAAACAAATAAGGAAACTTACAGTCTGGAACATCAATCTGTATGCTAAGACCCAATACCCCAATACACCCATTATCGCCCAATTGATCAAGATAGAAAAATAGGCTAAATTCCCCTTTGGATCTTTTGGAAAATTCTTTATCAACTCAATCCATAAAACAAGTGAGATTGAAAGGAAGATAAATGATAGAATATATCCTGCACTCTTTAAGGGTAGATTATAACTGAAGGTCGTAATAGCCACCATAATACCTAATACTGATATTAATTTATGGTTTTCTTCAATAAAATCTTTTAAAGTTTTCTCCTTTTCCCAATCCATATAGAATAATTTAAAGTACCAATATACGGATACTTTTTAATCAGTTCTTGCTGAGGTGAATAACCTGTGAGAATTTATTCGCCTTCTACCTTCACCCAATCCGAAAAAGCGGAGGAATAAAACCACTCTTTAAAATTGACGATCAATTGTAAATTTCTTTGTTGCTTTTTGCTTTTAGCTAGAATGCTCTGGCAAATTACTTTCTTCTTTCTCCCATGGATAACATTTTTTCATATTTCCTAATTGAGAACCTGAAACTACATCATGAACACCTTGGAATGCACCCTTTTTATCTCCGCTTGTCATGTTTTGTGATAATGTATCACAATAAAATCATTCTGAAATTATTCGAAATTGTCATTACTTTTACCACCACACTCTCACAGATCCATTTATGATCCGGACTTTGCCAAAGACAAAGACATTTTCAGTCAGAATACTTCTATTCGCATATTTTTCAATGGCCGCTCTGAATTGTTCGGCGCAGGAAGATTTCTATTGGTGGGTCGAAAAACATAATTGGGATGGAGTCACTCCATGGAATCAATATATGACGATGTCTTCCGCTTTCCTTGGATCAAATGCTTTGCCTATTCCTGAAATTAAAAATGGACTGGTTGATAGTGCTGCTTCAGTAAATATTTCATTCGATCATTTTATACACAAGGGCGACAAAACACAAGATTTCTATGTTAAAGGAACGCTTCCGCTTTTCGAAAATAGAATTTCATTAGATCTTTCTGCAGTGCCACTTGAATGGTATGAAATGGATACGATCACCCGCGATCTGCGTGCAGTGCGAACCAGAAGTGGAAAAGGATCAGCTGGTGGTGATTTCTATTTTTCTACATGTGTTCAGGTCATCAAAAATAAAAAACATTGGCCTGATATGCTTTTGCGGATTGCATTAAAAACCGCTTCCGGGACTCACTTAAGAGATGCACGGTTTACAGATGCGCCCGGGTATTACATTGACATGAGTTTTGGAAAAAGTATTTTTTCTGAAAATAAATTCATCAGAGAAATCCGTTTCTTCGCCGATGGTGGCCTTTACGCTTATCAGACCTATGATATTCAGAATCTGCAAAACGATTGCTTGCTTTTCGGTGGCGGAGTAACTTTAAATTCAAACAAATTTTCCTGGACAAATGTCATTGGCGGATATTCAGGATATCTGAATAATGGTGACAAGCCAATAGTTTACAGAAGCGAATTCAGAATTTTAAATAAGATGAACGACTTTGCTGTTGCTTATGAAAATGGGTTGCAGGATTATGGGTATCAGAGGGTGAGGGTTACTTATATTTTTCATTTGCCTACAGAGAAATTATTCAAGAATGTAAATTAGGCATACACACTTTTAAAAATAAAACACTGAGAATACACAAGATCACAATGAGATCACGGAATGGGGCTTAAAGTCTGAATTCCGTGGTCTTATTGCAATCTTGTGTTCTTGTGTTTATTTTTTTTATTTCTGCAAGTACAATTTCCCCCTAACCTCTTCCCCTTCACAAATCACCTTATAAAAATATATCCCTCCCGCTAGTTCTGCTGCATCGAATTCAACAGTGTATTTTATTCCTGCTTCGATATGGTCATCAAAAATAGTTTTGATCTTTTCACCGTAAAGAGAATAGATCTCAATGTAAACTCTTCCGGAAAGATCTACTCGTCCGAATTCAATACTTGTTTTTGAATTGAACGGATTGGGATAAGCATTGACTACTAAAGTTGATCCCTCTTCAGGTATATCATATCCTGAAAGTCGTAAAGGATTGCAAACGTCAATCGTTGAACAAGGAATTCTGTTTACAGTTGTAGTATAGGTCCCGACATAATCAGGAACTCCTGTACTCAGCGCTCCGGGAATACAGAATGGCTTATAATTTTCAGGCGTACCTGCAAGGTCATTGTTTCCATAAGGCGATGCAGAAGCATCATCAGCAGGTTGTACATTGATCAATGAATTCGTAGTTGTGAAATTTGAATAAACTGCAGCAGACCATTTCCAACGGATAGTTGTAACACAACTTGAAGATGACGTCCAGATGCCGCGCCATTTTACTGATGCTAGATTTGGAGCAATCGTTCCCGGTGTCTGATGTGCAAATCCGCTGACAAAATAATTTCCTGATAAATTAGGAGGAGCAGTTGTAACCCATTCGCCGCCGGTAAATACAGTTGAAGCTTGGGATACAGCATTTGTTATAATAAGTTTTGCATTTGCAGGAACAAGATTCAGTCCGACAGTATTAATATTCTGATTGATGAAAGTGATCGTCACCGGATAATTGCCGGTATGTGTAATGTTAGCTACAGCACTAAACCAAATGTATGAACTTTGTGAAATTGCATTATTGTTGAAATTGATCGTACTGCTGGAATAATCATTTGTTGTTTTATTCGAATTGATCGTGATTGCTGATGTTAATGCACAGCCTCCGGCATCTGTAACCCGTACTGTATAATTTCCACCGGGCAATCCGGTTGCAGACGATGTAGTAGTACCATTATTCCACAAATATGAATACGGTAGAATTCCGGCGCTGGCAGTTACGTTTGCAGTTCCTTTAAATTCGTTGGAACATTTAGCATCTGTTTTTGTAGCCGTCACTCGCATTGGACTATTAACTGTATATGAGCAAGTGCTTGCACAACCATCAGCATTTCTGATTGTAACAGTATACGTACCGGGACTTCTTACTCCTGCAGTCGAAGTTCTGATTCCATTGCTCCACAAATAAGACGTATACCCAACAGGTGCTCTTAAAGTAAGAACAGAATTTAAACACAAAGCTCCACCCGTGATTGAACAGACAGGCGGTACACTGTTTCTTATCACGACACTTCTGATTCCGGAACATCCGTTTGTATCTGATACTGTTACAAAAATAGAATCAGCATCAGTTTTTGTAATACATTGTGTAGTTTCACCTGTACTCCATTGATAAGTCGCAAAACCTGCAGTTGCGCAAAGTGTTGTCGAACCACCGGGACAAATTCCTGTTGCTCCTGTAATGCTTACCTGAACAGGATTTGAATTACCTACAATAGCAGTTCTGAAGACTGAACAGCCACGGCTATCAGTAACACTTATAGTATAAATGCCCGTAGGCAATCCGTTAATTGAAGCAGTTATTCTAACAGGATTTGTATTCCACTCGTAACTGTATGGTGCACTACCTCCTGAAGCTGTAACAGTAGCAACGCCACTTGACGCACCACATGGTGTATTCAAGACAGTTGTCGTAGCATTCAGAATAGTCGGCGCTGTATTGATAATTGCCGAAGCAAACGCATTACAACCATTGTCATCAGTAACCTGATAATTATATGTTCCAGCAACAAGCAACGTAGTTGGAGTATTGTTCAAAGTATAGGACGGAGTTCCACCAGAAGGAATAAGATTAACATTGCCCATTCCACCATTGCAAGCAATTTGTATCGGTGTAGCTGTTAATATTAATTGTGAAGGTTGCGGATCAATTGTAATCGTTGAACTATCAGTACAGCCATTTGCATCTGTCAATGAATATGTATAATTACCTGCAATAAGATTAGTCGTAGGTTGTGAGCTATAATTATAAGGCGCAGTTCCCGAATTTGCATCCAGTGTCACACTACCTCTTCCACCATAACAGGCAATCTGCTGCGATGTAACAGAAATAAAAGGTGTCGGAAAGTAAAGTAATGTTGTTGTAATTACACTATCACATCCCGTTGCATTATCAATACTTGAAATATAAACTCCGGGTGAATTTGGTGAGGAGCCATCAGGTAACACATAAGAAGTACCTTGACAAAATAATGCAGTTTCATTTCTTGTCAGGTTTGGCAATACAGTGAGGTTCGTTGTGATCGTACTATCACAACCTGATGTAGCAGGAATTGTAGAGATATATGTTCCGGCAGTATTTTCAAAAACACCATCAGGTAATTGAAACGATTCACCTTGACAAATCGAAATGTTCTGTGTACTTGTGCTGTTGATCTCCAGAATTCTTGGTGCCGACGAACCTGTTCCAGGAATATAAACCGAGATCTCAAAAACTCCCGGTGAAGCAATATCAGATGCAGGAATTATGGCAGTAACCTGAGATGCATTTATGAAAGTTGTCGAACGGTTTACTCCATTGAATCTGACAATCGATGTCGGAGTGAAATTTGTTCCTATAACTGAGATTGAGAATTGCGGATCACCTGGTGTTACACATGCAGGAAAGAGTGCGACTAAAGTAGCACCCGGATAGTTTACGAGAAATGAAATACTGGAACCGGTTTCTGTGCTTCCGGTCTTTGTTGCAGAAATTGTAAATGTACCGCCATTAGAAATTGAAACAGTTCTTGAAGCAAGAACACCGGCGGTAAATGCCGGAGTAGTTCCAACGCCTGAACTTAAATTTCCTGTTGAAGAAATTTCTGCTGTACCGTTAAAAGAATTTAATCCGGAGTTACAAGGGTTATTGTGTGCATCCGTTGCTGTGATACGTAAATCAAATGCATTGCCTGTAATTTGCGTTCCGATATTTCCACCAGATACTGCCTCTACAACAAACTTGGAATGTGCACCCGATATAACAGTAAGTGCAGAAGATGGTGGCCCGGAATAAGTGCCATCTGAAACAGAGATCGTAGTTGTCTCTGCCCGCTTTAATGTTGTAGCTAATACCGTAGAAGAAACTCCACTTGCAAAACTTACACTGGTAGTGTAATTAGGTGCTGTAAGTCCATTCGAAGGACCACTGTATGTCAGAGACTTTACGCCGAAATAATTTGTTACGACATTAAAGAACTGATCACAGGCTCTTATTTTCAATGTAGAAAACTGCACACCAGCTGTCTGAATAGTAGGTGTTCCTGAATTTCCACTGGTTGCAAATAATCCGGCATCTGAAAATGACTGTCCGGGTAACGTCACAACGAGTTTATTTATAGCTCCGGCTGTTGAAGACAAGTTTCCTAATACTGCTCCTGCACCGCAACCTGAAATGATGGCAGTTCCACCTCTTACAATATTTGCAGCACACGGAATATTCCCGCCTTCATTTGCGCGAACTTGTATTCCGGAGATAGATAAAATATCAGAATTTGTTTGACCGCTTACAGAGATCTGAATAGTGATCAATGTAGAAGTAACAGAAATAATATTTACAGAACTGATATCCCCTCCCGGAGAAACATTAGCTGTAAGCACTGCAGCAGCATTGAATTTCCAGCCACTCGGAGCGATAAGTGTTAATGTGACATTTGTTCCAACCGAGAAATCAGTAATTGCACCTTCTGTCAGGATAACATTTCCTAATGATGTAAATGAAGGAGACACTGAATTCTCTGCTCTATCTGCTGAGACCA
>JAYUWA010000240.1:0-5980 GCA_043753795.1 Bacteroidota bacterium
ATTTGTTATCGTATCATTTGCTGTATTCTGATCACTTGCATAAGAAGTATAAGCAGTAATCGTATAAGTTCCACCTGTTACTGTGTTGATGGTTCCCATTGAAAGTACTACTGTGTCGCCAGGATTCATAGGACCGGCAATTGTATCTGAGAAATTAGCAGTAACACTTCCTGTGATTGTAACATCAACAGGAATGTTGGATGCAGCATTAGAACCTAGATTTGTTACAACCACTGATACATCAGTTGTTGCACTTGAACAATCCTGATCCAATGGATTCGAAATTGCTGTAACTCCGGCATCGAATGGAAGAATAACTGTCAGACAAACCTCATCAGTGTTTGTACAACCAAATGAATTTGTAACTGTAACAGAATAACATCCTGTTGTATTTACATTGATTGTTTGAGTTGTTGCACCATTTGACCACATGTATGATGTAAATCCTGTACCTGCATCGAAGTCAATGTCAGCTCCATCTAGAATTGAAGTGTCATTGCCCAATGAAATATCCGGTACCGGATTGATTACTGCTTGAACTGATGTTCTCGCACCTTCGCAGAAACCATAAGCAGCAACATAATATGTTGTTGTTGCATTCAAAGAATCTGTTATGTAAGAAGCACCTGATGCAAGGTAGTTTCCTCCGACCGGAGCATCAAACCAGATCAATGAATCAGCAGATGTTGCAGTAAGCGTTACTGCACCAGGACCACAACGGGAAATATCCATTGCAACTGGGCCAACTGGAGGTATACTGATTGCATAGGATGCAACCAGCGTATCATTTGCATTAACATCGTCAACACCAAGTGAAGTATAACTCATTACATTCAGAGTGCCACCTGCTGTAAGGTCGATTGTTGCTGCATATGTAATTGTATCGGATGTACCCGGTAAAAGAGGAGTAGTAATTGTAAAGGTTAATGTATCATCTGCTACACCACTGAAGATTGTAGTTACATCGAAGTTGATTTCCTGAAGAGCACCTGTATTGGTTACAACAACTGTTACCGGTGTTAAAGAATCACCACAAATGCTGTCAACCGGATTTAGTAATGCTTGAACACCAACGTTTCTTTGAGCTGATGAATATTCATCCGCACCGATATCTGGAGCATTTGCACTTCGTATTTCGCCATCGATGTCGTCATTTACAGATGGAAATTTCTTTCCAAGATCTTCCATGGCAATAGAGGTTGCGTGAAGATCCGTTGGAGTTACGAAATTCGGATTCACCTGTACTGAATTCGAATCCTTTTCAGAAGCAGAGATCCAGTCATTCAATGTTGGAGTTACGACTCCATCAAAAACACCAACATTAGTTCCTGTAACAAAGAGATTGTTATAATTTGAATTAATGATACCAATCACAGCAGAGTCCGAAACCACATAAGCGTAACCTCCTCCAGTATTGTTCAGGATGTTGTTACGAATTATTTTTCCTCTTCCATTTCCTCTCGCAAATAATGCTGAGTATGTAGGATTTGTACCACGCATCACAATTGTATTGTGAACGATGTCCTGATAGTCACCATTGTTTATTGAAAGTCCTGCTGAATCAGTACAAAGAATAAAATTGTTTGCAACAACTCCATGAATTCCTGCTAACCCTGTACAATCTACCATATAGATACCTGTGCCCGGGATGCTGGTCATTTTATTTTTTGTGATTCTATGATTTCTCTGGCTACGATCAAGATAAATACCTGCATAAGCGATATTGTTTGACTGAGTCGTAAACTGATTTTTCGAAATATTCACAACACCGATGTTACTCGCCTGAATACCTTTTGAATATTGATTTTCAAAAATATTATCAGAAACAACATTGTCAAGCTCAAGCTGAATTGTATTGATACCATTCATGTAAACACCAATAGAACCATTCAGGAAGTGATTGTTGGTAATTACCAGTGAACTGTCATTTGTTGGTGAAGTAGCTCCTGAATAGATCAAAGCTGCAAGTGAATTGTTTATCGGATTCGTTGAACCCAATAAACGGCAATTTTTAACTGTGATATGCGATGCATTATTCATCAAATCAAGCACACGGCCATACGACAGTACTCCTGAACGCTGAAGAGTGATCTTGTTGAAAGTAATGTAGTCAGCACCATCCAAGCGGATCAAGTAATTCGTAGGATTCAATGAATCAACTGAAGGGTATGTCAGCACAACAGATGTACTATCACCATTTTCTGATTGGAAAGTGATTCGGTTAGTTGAATCGGCTCCAACGATCTCGTTGATCACACTTTGCATCGTATCAGTTCCGGCTCTCATATTGAAAACGACCGGACCGCAAATACCAAAAGTGCTTAACGCTGAAACAGCGTCATTGAATTCAGCAAAATCAGGAGTTGCACCACCAATGGTGTAAGTTCCATTCATTTGTACAACAATTGTAACTGCTGTTGAGTCATTTGAAGGATCTGCATCTGCACCACCGTTTGGTGAAGCAGTTCGGACATCCAGGTCATTGCTTCCAAAAGTGAAAGCATAATTTCCGATTGTCACTGTGTCTGATTCACCGGTAAATAAAAGGCCGTTGTAGTTGAAGGGTGCTTGCGCAACTCCGTTCACCGACCAGTTTACCAGCGCGGAAGTTAATCCGGCTGCGCCGTAGTTTTGAATGACTGCTGTAACAGGCTGTGTTCCCTGACAGGATAGACTTGAAGGACTTACGATTGCGGAGACACCGGCATCGGTCTGGGCATGGGCCACAGTTCCAATTCCAATTGTCAGCACCATCATGCACGTCTTCAGAATCTGCAGAAGAGTAAATTGTTTTCTCATTGTTTGATTAAGGTTTATTTTGGATTTATTTAGTTGCTATTTTAGACTGTTACTAAAATACGAACTCTATAAAAAAATGTTCCCTCGTTTTCAAACATTCTTAACACAATTCATTGTTAAAAAAGTATTGCAATTTCATAGACAAAATAAAAGACCTACACGCCTTTATTATCAGTAGGTTTGGAAGGTTTTTCGACAATAGTATAGTTGATTTTTATTTCGCTGATACCACTTTCTTCGTTAACTATTTCAACTTCTGTATCATTGGCAGGTGTCGGATTCAGCAATTCATTTTCCTCATCTATTTCCCATTGAGCTTTTGGTTTAACTGGACCATCCAATCGATAGTAATACGCACTGAATATTCCTGCAACTGACCCGAACAAATGACTTTCCCACGAAACCAATTGGTTGATCGGAAGAATGCCCCAAACCAGACTACCGTATAAAAAAGTAACCAATAGTGAGATTGCCGTTAGGCGTGTATCTTTTCTGAAGATGCCACTAAAAAACAAAAAACATACAAAACCATAGATTAATCCGCTTGCGCCAATGTGCCACTCGAGTCGGGCAAACATCCAAACCCAGAAGCCGGTAAGCAGCCAGATCATAGCCATTACACGGTAGGCCAGCTCTTTATAAAAGTAGATCATGCCGGTACTGACAATCAACAGCGGGGCAGTATTGGAAAGAATATGATCGAGATCGCCATGAATAAAGGGTGATGTTATTATTCCTAACAGTCCTTCCGGAGTTCTCGGTAAGATCCCTAAACTGAATAGCCTGACTCCACTCAGATGGGTACCGAATTCAATTAACCAGATCAGGGCTGTAAACAAAAGAGGAAATGCCGTCGATCTGATTATTTCACTCTTGCCTTTTTGTTCCATATACTTTTCACCGCTTTTATTGAACAACTGATTTCACCTAATTCATTACTTTCGCCTTGATTATGAATTACGATTTTTTTCATACTAAGATCGAATTTCTTAAGGGAGTCGGGCCGATAAAAGCAGAGATCCTGAAGAAAGAACTTGGAATTTTTACGCAAGGTGATTTGCTGCATCATTACCCATTTCGATATGTCGATCGTACCAAGTTCTATACCGTTAAGGAAGCGAATGCCAATTTGCCCTATATCCAGATCAAAGGTACAATAACAAGCCTCATTGTCAGAGGTGAAAAACGAAGGAAGTATCTGGCCGGCCGCTTTGAAGACAAAACCGGTTTCCTGGAACTACGTTGGTTTCAGGGGATAAAGTGGATCACGGCAAACCTGAAATTAAATACCGAATACGTGCTTTTTGGTAAACCAACTGAATTTAATGGAGCAATCAATATAGTTCATCCTGAACTAGAATTGGTTGCCGAAGCGCAGCAAACTATTGCTTCTGTGATGCAACCGGTTTACAGCACTACTGAAAAACTGAAATTGAAAGGCCTTGATAGTAAGGGTCTGTTACGCCTTCAGAAAAATTTACACAGCATTTTGCCTAAAGAACTTTCTGAAACCTTACCGCAACATGTTTTGAATGAGTTCAAATTTTATAACCGGCAGCAAACCTATTCCGCTATTCATTTTCCGGAGTCTGTCGCTCAACAGGAGAAAGCAGAAACAAGGATCAAGTTCGAAGAATTATTTTTTCTTCAGATGCGTTTGCTGCACATGAAGCTGTTGCGAACAGAAAAAATCCGGGGTGTGCGTTTCAATACTGTTGGTGATCACTTCAATGAATTTTTTCACAATCATCTCCCTTTTGAACTTACCAATGCACAGAAAAAAGTGATAAAAGAGATCCGGACAGATTGCGGTTCCGGGAAACAAATGAATCGATTGCTTCAAGGCGATGTTGGTTCAGGAAAGACCATGGTAGCGCTGATGTGTATGCTGATAGCAATTGGGAATGGATACCAGGCTTGCATCATGGCCCCAACGGAAATTCTGGCGAATCAACATGCAGATTCAATTGCAGCTTTTCTGAAAAATATGAATCTGAATATTGCATTACTCACCGGTTCAACGCGGACTGCTGCACGAAGAAAAATTCATGAGCAACTTGAAAATGGAGAGATCAATATTTTAGTCGGTACACATGCTTTGATCGAAGATAAAGTCAAGTTTAAAAATTTAGGCTTCGTTGTTATCGATGAACAACATCGGTTCGGCGTGGAGCAACGTTCACGGCTATGGAAAAAAAATGAGATCGTTCCGCATGTACTTGTTATGACTGCAACTCCTATTCCCCGAACTCTGGCAATGACACTTTATGGTGATCTCGATGTTTCCGTGATCGATGAATTACCTCCGGGAAGAAAACCGATTAAGACCATTCATAAATTTGATTCAAACCGATTACAAGTATGGGCATTTCTGAAAAAAGAGATCGCTGCGGGCAGACAAGTCTATATCGTATATCCGTTGATTGATGAATCGGAAAAGATCGATCTTAATAATTTGATGGCCGGCTTCGAATCGGTCTGCCGCGATTTTCCAGCTCCGCAATATCACGTTAGTATTGTTCATGGGAGAATGAAACCGAAGGACAAAGATTTTGAAATGCAACGATTCGTAAAAGGTGAAACGCAGATCATGGTTGCAACAACTGTGATTGAAGTTGGGGTAAATGTTCCAAACGCATCAGTGATGATCATTGAAAATGCAGAGCGCTTCGGACTTTCTCAACTGCATCAGTTGCGGGGAAGAGTAGGGAGAGGAGCAGAGCAATCGTATTGTATTTTAATGACAAGCTCCAAACTCGGCAAAGACTCCCGACTACGAATTGCAACAATGTGTGAAACGAATGATGGATTTAAAATTGCCGAAACGGATCTCAAACTTCGTGGTCCGGGTGATGCTGAAGGAACACGTCAAAGCGGATTACTTGATTTGAAGTTAGCTGATCTTTCTCGGGATGCGGCTTTAGTTCAGCGGACGCGGGATATTGCTATTGAAATGTTGAAGAAAGATCCGAATCTCACGACACCGGAGAATTCAGGAACCAGATTGCATTTGCAGGAGCAGATTCGGAAGTCGGGGGAGTGGGGGAGAATTTCGTAATGGGTTAAAACCTAATAATGAATAGAACTAATAATTAACCCGTTGTTCAAAATTATTGCCCCTCGACTTCGCTCGGGGACCGTCTTATAAGTGGTAATGTGTGAATTTTTTGCGAAGAAAATT
>JAYUWA010000241.1:0-1896 GCA_043753795.1 Bacteroidota bacterium
CTATGGAAGTTACATATTTTACATTGATTCTCTTGAAACACCTTTGGATAAAGATATAGTTGTAGGATTGTTTATGTACGACAGAGAAGATTCTATAAATTTTCACAAAGAAGTAGATATAGAATTTTCACAGTGGGGAAAAGATAATTCTTTGAATTCACAGTACGTCATGCAACCGAAGGAAGACGAAGCGTATCGTTTCAATACCGACTTCACTAAAAATTCCAAGCACACGATAGAACTTCGAAAAAAGAAAATAGTTTTTAAATCAACTTATGAATCTGAAAATGATAAAAGCTGTTTCAAAAAGAATTATTCACATCATAAGATCAAGCCGAATAAAGATTTTATGAGTATCAACGAAAGAGTAAGTATCAATGTCTGGTTATACCGAATGTCTGAACCTTCCAACCTGAAAGAATTTGAAATTGTGATATCGAAATTTGAATTCAAACCCTTCAGATTTCCGGGTATTTTAAATCCGGCACCAAATATTCAACAATAATTTTATGTTAAACCGTGGACTGACAGCAATTCTGTTTCTGATCATTTCGAATTTTTAATTAACATATCCTTTCCGATTAAAATACATCTTTATCTTTACCCCCATCATCCAACTTATGACAGATATAGAATTCAATAAAAATGAAGATGCCATGCGGCAATTGGTCGATGCAATGAAACATCGGCAAAGTAAAATTGCAGAAGGTGGCGGAGCAAAAAATGCTGCTAAACAAAAGGAGCAAGGAAAGATGCTTGCCCGTGAACGGATAGAATATCTGATCGATAAAAATTCCGACTTCTTCGAGATCGGTGCTTTTGTTGCAGAAGATATGTACGCAGAATATGGTGGATGTCCTGCTGCCGGAGTTGTAGCCGGAGTTGGTTATGTTTCAGGCAGACAATGTGTGATCGTTGCTAATGATGCGACCGTAAAAGCCGGTGCATGGTTTCCAATGAGTGGCAAAAAAAATCTACGTCTTCAGGAGATTGCAATGGAAAACAGATTGCCGATCATTTATCTTGTAGACAGTGCCGGAGTATTTCTTCCGTTGCAGGATGAGATCTTTCCTGATAAAGAACATTTTGGACGCATCTTTCGCAACAATGCAATCATGTCGTCGATGGGAATTATACAAGTTGCAGCGATCATGGGAAGTTGTGTAGCAGGTGGAGCATATTTACCGATCATGAGTGACGAAGCGATGATCGTTGACAAGACAGGATCTATTTTTCTAGCAGGATCTTATCTGGTAAAAGCAGCAATCGGCGAAGACATCGATAATGAAACTTTAGGTGGTGCAACAACACAATGTGAAGTTTCAGGTGTTACGGATAATAAATTTCCAAACGATAAAGCAGCTCTTGATCATATCAAAAACATTTTCAGTAAGCTTGGAGAATTTGAAAAAGCAGGATTCAACAGATTGAAAACTGTTCAACCTGTTAAAAGCATAAAAGAACTTTACGGGATTGTGCCGAGTGAAGCATCCAAACAATACGACATGCATGAAGTGATTGCACGTTTAGTTGATGGTGGTGAATTCGATGAGTACAAAGATAAATATGGACAAAGCATTATTTGCGGAATTGCACGCATTGATGGCTGGGCTGTTGGCATTGTTGCAAATCAACGAAAGGTTGTAAAAAGTAAAAAAGGTGAAATGCAATTTGGAGGAGTCATCTATTCTGATTCTGCAGATAAAGCAGCACGATTTATAATGAATTGCAATCAAAGAAAAGTTCCACTCGTTTTTCTGCAAGATGTAACCGGATTCATGGTTGGTTCAAGAAGTGAACAAGGCGGCATCATAAAAGACGGAGCGAAAATGGTCAATGCCATGAGTAATTCTGTTGTACCAAAATTCACAGTTATCATTGGTAATTCCTATGGTG
>JAYUWA010000242.1:0-1895 GCA_043753795.1 Bacteroidota bacterium
CCGGTCAAACCAAATCTGCAACCCAACTTTTCAGGATACATTGCATTGGATTCTGTCAATGTAAGACTCGATACAAATCGGGTCGATAATGAATGGTATACTGCATTTATCATTAACCAAGGGCAGACTATAAATTTCGCTTTCGCTTCAACTGATTCTGCTGATGGCGATGATGCCACTGATCCTGCAGATTATGTTTCGAAAAAAGTGAAGCTTTCAACAAACAAGAACGACTTCTCAAGTGCCGTAGAATATAATGCTATAATCTATTATGCAGCATTTCAAGTTTGGTTTGTTGTTGTCCCAACGGCAATGTGGCCCGCAGGAACAACAGTATACTTCCGCTTCTATGTGAACGATGGCGATCACACTGCAGATGCCGAGTTCCCAAAAAATTCATCGCTCGATTATTACAAAACAATTTATTCGTTCTATGTCCAGTAAAATTCTTCTGTTCGGTTTCGTTATTCTTTTCTCTTTTGCTTGCAAAAAAGAGAAGATCGAATTTGATCCTATTCCTAAGATTGAGTTCCTTGGGATTACTCCAACAACTGCCAATGAATATACTGATTCTGTCACTGTAACAATTAAGTATAACGACGGCGATGGCGATCTGGGTGAAAATTCTGCAGGAGTAAAAAACTGCTTTGTGACTGATAACAGGATTGGAATAACTTATGAATTCAGAATAAAGCAACTTGCACCGGATGGCGCTGCCATTCCTATTGAAGGAAATTTGAACATTGAATTAGGTGGACAGGGCATTACAGACAATAGCACACAACAATCTGCATCGTATACGATCTTTCTTAAAGACAGAGCAGGACATCAGAGTAATTCGATCACTACCTCTGCCATTACTATCAGAAAGTAATTCAATATCCTCTCAGTTAATATTCAGAATTGAATTCCTTCTCAAATTTCAATATTATTATATTTCATTTGATTTTGTACCTTCGCCCTTGTGAGTACAAATGTCTTTCTGCCGCAAAATGATGCTTCATTGCTGATCATCGATCCGACTCTTGAAAACAAGAGTTCAGGATTATGCGATCTATTAGTTCTGGCGGAACAATCATCTATTCAACTTTCGTTACTTGAAAAAAAATCGAACAGGTTTCTTGCTTTCGAAATATTTCCGAATACTTCTTTCCGGGATAATTTTTCATGGAAAGACCACCTGGAAGCCGCGACTTCTAAAAGCAAGATCCTCCGTCAATATGAATTCTCAAAGGCACGGATCTGTCTGACCTCCGCTCAATATACTTTGGTTCCTGAAGCACTCTTGCATCCGGGCGATGAACAATCATACTTTAAACTCAACTTCAAAGAAACGACAGATAGCACCGTTCACCGTGCACACATAAGTACATACGACCTGTTTACAGTTTACAGTATAGAGAATGAATTACAAAAAGAACTCACGCATTTATTTCAGGATCCGAAATTCATTCATCATTCTGAAGTGTTGTTGAATTCTGTTAGCAGACTTTCACGCAACAATTCCGGCAAGCAACTATTTCTGAATGTAAGACAAAATGAAATCGACATTCTAGTCACTGATGGCAAGAAGTTGATATTGATGAACACATTCAGTAAAAGTAGTAATGAAGATGTTCTATATTATACATTATTCGTTTGCGAACAACTTGGAGTCGATCCGGAACGAACGCCTTTCACACTATTAGGTGAGATTGAAAAAGAAAGCGCGCTTTACAAATTATTATATACGTACATCCGGAAAATTTCATTTGGTGAAAGGACAAGAACACTTGCATTCAGCGGCAACTTTAATATAGTACCATCCCATTTTTATCATACTCTATTTAACTTAGCACTGTGCGAATAATCGGTGGAAAATTCAGCGGCCGACTGATCAATGCTCCTTCCAACTT
>JAYUWA010000243.1:0-5952 GCA_043753795.1 Bacteroidota bacterium
TAATTCACTACCTTTACTTCCCAATTTGATCAAAAAAATGACAAAAGCAACAATTTACACAGACAAAGGCAATATGATATTGGAGTTTTATGATAAAGACGCTCCAAAAACAGTAAAGAATTTTATCGATTTAGCTAAAAAAGGCTATTATGACGGATTAACTTTCCATCGCGTGATTCCTAATTTCGTAGTACAGGGCGGTTGTCCGGACGGAACAGGAGCAGGCGGTCCCGGATATAAGATCAAATGTGAACTGGATGGTGGTAATCAATATCACGACCGTGGCGTTTTGAGTATGGCACATGCAGGTAGAGATACAGGCGGATCACAATTTTTCATTTGTCATAGTCGTACAAACACTGCTCATCTTGACAGAAACCATACATGCTTTGCAAAAGTTGTCGATGGACTTGATGTGATCGATGCAATTCGACAAGGAGATGAAATAAATAAGATTGAAGTGACAGAGGAATAATATGTATCGTTAAAATCATTCGATGAATAATTCAAAAAAAATATCAGTAAGGCTGCTTGTTGCAGCCTTATTTTGTTTTCCGGCTCTTTTAAAAAGTCAAGGACTAACCGTAAATTTTTCACAACTGAATTTTGGTGTTGCTTATGAAAACGCACCCGATAGTTTGTTGCTGACAATTCAGAATCCAACTGCAAATGCAATTACCGTAACAGGAATTAAATTTTATACAACTTATGGACAACCTGCATTTTCATCGCAGTTGACAAATGCGTTTACTATTTCCGGCGGGGGCTCACAGACAAACTGGATCAAGTTTTCTCCGCGTCACAACATACTTCACAATACAGAAATGGTGATTGAGAATGACGGACTGAGAGGTTATATAAGTGTCGATCTTATCGGACAAGGGCGATATTCCAAAGGATATTACGCAGCGACGGAGAATACATCTGAAGAAGCATTGAAAAATCAAATTGGAAATATTACAGGAATTGGTTACGTTTCTTTAGGTTACAATGATGCTCGCGATGAAATGTTTATGTCTATCGACAACAAAAGAGTAAATGGTCAAGGCGCAAGCCAAAATACATTGGAGTGTGTTTACACAGGCAGACTCGCAGTCGGCTATGTTGATCGTACGGATTGCCAGACAAATGATAATTTTAATACTGAACACACCTGGCCACAATCATTGTTCGCAAGTGCAGAACCTATGAAGTCAGACTTGCATCATCTTTTCCCAACAGACGATGCTGCTAACAGTGCACGTGGCGATAATCCATTTGCAGAAGTTACTAATCCGACATGGTCAAATGGTGGTTCAATCGGAACGAATACTTTTTTCGAACCAAGAGATGAACAAAAAGGAATTGTTGCTCGTGCTATGTTCTATTTCGTTCTACGTTATCAGAATTATTCAAATTTCCTTGACGCAACACAAGAGTCTGTTTTGAGAAGCTGGTACAATTTATTTCCGGTAACTGACAGAGACAGAACCAGAGTTGACGACATAGAGGCAGTACAACACAACAGAAATCCATTTGTTGATTATCCGCAATTTTTGGAACGGATACGAACGATCGTTTTTAATTCAGTTGAACAAAAAATATTCTCATTTGATCTAACGCAAGACACTGCTATTTTCGGATTTGTTCCATCGAATACAACGGCTGATTTTAATTATGTATTGGTCAACAACGGAAATACAGCTATCGACATTACAAATATTCAATTGACACATCCGGCAGAATTATCTTTCACTTCGGGAAGTACTAACACTACTCTTCAGCCTGGAGAAGCTCAAAATATTGGCATTCAATTTTTGTCATCGACAACTGATTCTGTACGTGCATTTCTGTCATTTGATTTAGCAGAAGTTGGCGGAAGTGGACAACAATATGTTTCTGTTCCTGTATTCGTGAATGATTTGATCTTTAGTAATATTTCAGATGTTTCTAAACTTACAATGAATGTCTATCCGAATCCTGCACGCGAACGATTTTATGTAAGCACTTCAACACTTAATTCGGAAATTCAATTGATGAGTCTTGATGGGAAACTTATTGACGCAAAAAGAAATTTGTCAGCATCTACGATAGAATTTGATCTGAATGGCATTGCTTCAGGGACATATATACTGAAACAAATATCTCAAGAATTTATTCAGTATTCCAAAATTATTGTTTACTGATCATGCTTGAAGAAATAATAAGTACGGTCGAGGTTATACCATTGAAGGTAAAACTCCGAGAACCTTTTATTATTTCTTTAGGTAGATTAGATTATGCCGATAACGTTATTGTAAAGATCAAAACAGAAAGCGGTATAATTGGTATCGGCGAATGCAGTCCTTTCCGAACCATTCATGGTGAAACTGCTGAGACTTGTATTATTGTTGGAAAGATTCTTTCTGAAATTTTTATTGGCAGGAATGCGCTATTGATCGAAGAATTGATCGGATTAATGGACAAAGCAATTTTCGGAAACACTTCTATAAAAAGTGCATTCGACATCGCTTTGTATGATATTGCTTCGCAGAATGCAAAAGTTCCATTGTTTGAATTTTTAGGCGGAAAGAATGATAAACTAATTTTTACCGATTACACTGTTAGTATTGATACGGATGAAAAAATGTCTGCCGATGCAAAAAAAATTCTTGATGCCGGCTTTCCTGTTATCAAAGTAAAATTGGGTGGAGTACCTGCTGAGGATATTTTCAGAATGAAATCAATTCGTGCTGCAGTTGGAAAATCTATTCCTATTCGAATTGATGCAAATCAGGGTTGGAGTAAAGAAGACGCTATCTATATTTTAAATGAATTGTATCCGCTGGATATACAGCATTGCGAGGAGCCTGTGTTGAAGCAGAATTTTCTTGATCTGCCTGAAATAAAAGCTGCAAGTAAAATTCCCATCATGGCCGATGAATCTTGTTGCGATCATCTCGATGCAGCACGATTGATAAAAATTAAAGCATGCGATCTTTTCAATATTAAACTCGGAAAATCCGGTGGCATTTTTAAAGCAATGAAGATCTTACGACTTTGTGAAGAAAATAATATTGATGTTCAGCTTGGCGGATTTCTTGAGTCGAGACTTGGATTTACAGCATCAGCACATTTAGCGATGTGCAGCGACAGAGTTAAGTTTTTTGATTTTGATTCACCACTTATGTTCAGCGAAGATCCGGTTGAAGGTGGTATGAGTTATGGAGAAGCTGGAAGAGTATTCCTGAGCAATAGAATTGGTCTTGGAGCTACGATCAGAAATTTTTAATATTTGATTTTTTTAGACAATGTGAGAAATGGTTTTTCAATTAAGCTATAGTAGAACCAGGCAATTATAATTGAGTTAAAAAGCGCAACAGAAAACAAGAACGCTTTTGGTAATCCATGATCTGTAAACATAATCACAGTTCCACCAATCATTCCATGTGTCAGATAAAGTGAATAAGAGATGTTGCCAAAAAATTGTGGCCACTTTAAGTTGTAATTCAATAAAAATATTCCTGCAACCGTGAAGAGCGTATAATAAGCCGCCATTTTTTCTTTGAGAAAAAATATGTACAACAGCGAGAGAATGATTGTAATCAAAAACTCCTTTAAGTTTATGTTTTTTGTGAAAAATAAAAAGCTCTGAAATCCTACGATAAAGTAAATGTAGTAGTGGAAGATTGTTTGTAATTTTTCAGGTATCACAAATCCTATTGCAAGAATGATAGCAAAGAGAGAAAACTTGTAAACAGAATTTTTCATCAGCAAGTCATACACTAGTCCGGTCAGAATGTAGAATTGAAATTCTATTGCAAGCGTCCAGAAAATTATGTTTATCCACTCTACATTGAAGAATGGAGCAAGATAGGTTATGTTCAGAAAAAATTGTTTGAATTGAAATTGCGGGTAATCATGCCCCCAAACTTGCGTTTGCGCATAACTGTCCCAGGCAAAAAAAATCAGAATATATAATATATAGGGAGGCTCGATCCTTACAGTTCTTTTGGACAGATATTTCCAGAATCTCGAAAGGGAATATTTTTTCACATACATAGAGTATGGAATTACAAAGCCGGAAATGATAAAAAACATTGTAACACCGAAATTTCCTGTGCTGAAAAAAGCAATTAGTTTATTTGGAATTTCGTCTTTCCAGACATAAAGCTTGATATGATAAATACAAACCAATAACGATGCTATCCCTCTCAGCCAGCTCAGGCTATAAATGTTATCTTTTGTTTGAGGGCTTTCTGTGATCTGCAAAGTATTTGAATTTGCGACAAATGTAAAAATCTCTACATAAAGTCAGTTAATTTTCAAATATAGGAAGGTGCTTTCTTGTCCTTGCCCTTGATTTTCACTACCTTTGCAGCCCTTTTAAGGAAGAAAAATCAATGATTGCAGCATCAAACATCTCATTACGATACGGAAAGCGAATTTTATTCGACGACGTTAATATTAAGTTTACACCAGGCAACTGCTATGGTGTTATTGGCGCAAATGGAGCCGGAAAATCAACTTTTTTGAAGATTTTATCAGGTGAGATCGATCCTGCAACCGGTCAGATTTCCATCACTCCCGGTGAACGGATGAGTGTTTTAAAACAGAATCACTTTGAATTTGATGATAAAAAGGTAATCGATACCGTCCTGATAGGAAATAAAAAATTGTGGGAGGTCATGCACGAGAAAGATGCACTCTATGCAAAAGAAGATTTCAATGATGCAGACGGAAATCGTGCTGCTGAATTAGAACATTTGTTCGCGGAAATGAACGGTTGGGATGCAGAAAGTAATGCAGCAAGTTTGCTTAGCAGTTTAGGTGTTAAAGAAGAAATTCATGGACAGTTGCTGGGAGAGTTGAGTGGAAAAGATAAAGTCAGAGTTCTTCTTGCACAAGCACTTTTCGGAAATCCGGATATTCTGCTGCTCGATGAGCCAACGAATGATCTGGATGTCGATACAATTTCTTGGCTGGAAAATTTCCTTGCCGATTTTCAAAACACAGTAATTGTTGTTTCTCACGATCGGCATTTTCTTGATGCTGTATGTACTCACATAGCAGACATCGATTTCAATAAGATTAAATTATACACCGGTAATTACACTTTCTGGTATGAGTCTAGTCAGTTGGCATTACGTCAGCGTTCAGATCAGAATAAGAAAGTAGAAGATAAACGGAAAGAGCTTCAGGAATTCGTTGAACGATTCAGTGCGAATGCATCTAAATCACGACAGGCTACAAGTAGAAAGAAATTACTTGAGAAATTAGTGATCGATGATATTCAGGCATCGACAAGAAAATATCCAGGAATTATCTTTAAAGCAGAACGTGATTGCGGAGATCAGATCCTTTCAGTAGAACATCTTACTAAGACAGGTAACGATGGTCAAACACTTTTCAGTGACATTACTTTTACATTAAAGAAAGGCGATAAAGTTGCAGTATTATCGAAAGACCATACTGCGCTTTCAACATTTTTCGAAATACTCAATGGTGAAGACAAGCAGAATAGTGGCGATTACACCTGGGGAACTACGATCACGCGATCATATTTACCAAACGACAACTCGAAGTTTTTCAATAGCGATCTTAACCTCATCGATTGGCTACGTCAGTATTCAAAAGACAAAGATGAAACATATATCCGCGGATTTTTAGGAAAGATGCTTTTCAGCGGTGAAGAGTCGTTGAAGAAATCTGATGTGTTATCAGGAGGAGAAAAAGTTCGTTGTATGGTATCAAGAATGATGCTTACAAATGCAAATTGTCTGATCCTCGATGAACCAACTAATCACCTCGACCTTGAATCGATCACAGCATTTAATAATGCATTGAAAGATTGGAAACATGTAGCACTTTTCACATCGCACGATCATGAGTTTATGCACACTGTTGCAAATCGCATCATTGAATTAACTCCGAATGGGGTTATTGATAAGTCGATGACTTATGATGAATATCTGGAGGATGAAAGAGTAAAAG
>JAYUWA010000244.1:0-1888 GCA_043753795.1 Bacteroidota bacterium
TACTCCTCTCGACAAAATGTTGAGTTCAACTCTTACAAAAGGGATTGTCAGCGGCATCCGTAATCTCGATGGTGTCAATCTGATACAGACCGATGTCAAGATCAATTCCGGAAACAGTGGCGGACCATTGATTAATGAAAAAGGCGAAGTGGTAGGCATGTCGACAATGAAAATAAAAGCCAAAGGTGTTGAAGGCATAGGATTCTGCATTCCTTCAAATGATATTATTAAAAAGCTGAATATAGTATATAAATAAAAGGTAATTTTATAGCTGATAAAAACGGGATATGAATGTACTGATAACATCTGCAAATAACTTCAATGCAATTGCATTGATCAGAGAACTGGAAACAATACATGGTGTACACATTTTTATTTCTGATGAATATACCGAAACTACAGCTAAATTTCTTGCACATACCTTTATTCGTTTACCGGGACCAAAAGAAAGTAATTATAAAAAATCACTTGTAGAAGCCTGTGAGAAAAACAAGATTGACATTATCATTCCTTCAGCAGAAGATGATTTCACTACGCTGGCAGAATTAAAAGCAGATTCGAAAATTAAAATTGCAATTTCAGATCTTGCATTGATTGAAAATCTGATCTACCATGAAAGCTTTGAAGAGTTTATGTCGAAGAATAATTTCGCCAGAAATTCACAGTCGACGATGGATGAAATTTTTGCATCAGGACTTCCGAGTCTAAGACATTATCTTGCAGAATTTGCTATTGACTTTTCATGCACAGAAAGTGAGATCAGTCTGAGAAAGATCATCACCATAGAAGAATCGGTCGTAACGGTGAGTGAAATAATTATCAATGAAAAGCTGCATAAAAAGATCTCCGGTTTTATCGAATTATTAAAAACAAACAAAGGCTGCGGGATATTTCATGTTCATTTGATAGAATACAAAGATGATTTTCTGATCAACAGTGTACACAATCATATCAATGCAACTACTGGTTCGCTGAATGAGATCGCCAATAATTTCTGCAGACAATTGTTGTTTGGTAAAAGTGACGACCTAAAAAGCAGTACTCCCAAACCTGTGCTTTCATTCACCTATTTGAAAGACCGGACACTTCCTAAGAGTATTCCGAATCTGAAAGCCGTCATCTTTGATCTTGATGAAACGATCTTCCCACAGAAGCCGTGGATACTTGCAAAGCTGAGTATGTTGCATGACGAATTAAAGTTTGACAACGTCCCCAAAGAAAAATTCATCAACACCGGATTGCGTTTGCTTGAAGAAGGAAATCGCGGCGATCTGCTCGATCGTTTGTCGGAAATTTTCCACCTCCCTGCATACGATATGATCCAGAAATATCGTTCCCTCGTACCCAACACTAAAGAATATGCAGATGTAAAACCGGTACTGACAGAATTGAAGGCGCAAGGTTATCTGATCGGTCTACTGACAGACAATCCACCGAATTCTCAAAAACAAAAATTAGAATCTACAGGACTGGAAGGATTCTTCGATGCAATACACTTCACCAAAGAAAGCGGTTTCGAAAAACCCGATCCACAAGGCTTCAACAAGATCCGCACAAAACTAAACCTGGAAGCAAACGAATGTTGTATGGTCGGCGATCATTTGTACAAAGACATTATCGGCGGACATCGATCCGGGTTTGCTGCATTGTGCTGGTTACAGCGAAGTGGTGGCCTCTTCAATTTCGACGAGAATCTATTTCGCAAATTAAATCCTGAAGTGAACTTTCATAGGTTTGCGGATATGACGCATTTGAAGGGGTTTTTGAGTAAAAGGTGAGTAGTAATTAGTGAATAATAATTAGAATTGGGGTAAAAAAAATTAAATATTATGAAGTAACAGCTTTTTACGCCCACTCCTTTTCAATACAGTTCCGAGGACTTACAGAC
>JAYUWA010000245.1:0-5942 GCA_043753795.1 Bacteroidota bacterium
TCCATTTGCAACTTGAGTAACTGCATTACAACTAATAGTATTTGAAGGACTATCCATAAATTTAAACCCGACTTCAGGAGAAAAAACTATTTGACTACTTTGTGTACCTCCTACGTAATTGCAATTAACAACATTTTTCTTCCCGCCATTTATTGTAATTCCATTCATGGAAGTATTAATTGTATTATTTAATGTAATATTATTATGTTCAATTTTATAATCTTGGGCGCCATTCAATGCAATTCCATTTTTTCCATTTACACCTAATAGAATATGATTTCCATTTATTAAACTTGCATTATTTGCAATGTTCATTTCTGAAACAGAAATTCCGGTAGCAGATGCTAATGAACCGTTTAAACGAAGAGGATGAAAACCAGCAAGAATTGCATTATCGTATACGGTTAATGATCTACTTGCATCGTTTGCAACTAATCGGATACCCATTGAATTGCAATCTATAACATTTGAAAATATGTTTAATTCTCTTCCAGCGCCATTACCTGCAAATATCCCAACATCACAGTTCGTGATGTAGTTGTTATAACATTTAAGGTTCATACCGTTTGCAGTAATTCCTGAAAAACAATTTTCAAAATCGGGATCAGCAGAATTATAATTACCTTCTGCGGTAAACATAAAGGAACTTGAGCTTCCATCAATGTAGACAGCCGAACCAAGAATTCTATTTGACAGGAATGGATTAATATTAATTATGTAATTATCAAGTTTCCGGATTCTCTTAAATCTGTAATTTGTAATTGATACGTTTGAATTTTTCGCAAAAATACCGAAATTCAGATCTGTAAAAGTATTGGGATAACCGGAACTATTAATTCCGATATTAGAATTGGATAAATTGTCAATAAAAATACCAGCAAAAGGATGTTTCAATGGAGTTGGTTGTTGTCCTGTATATTCTCCTTTTAAAAACCCCGAACTAGTAAAATGGGTATTAATGATATCAGATGAAATGCTCAGTTGAGAAATCATATTTGGTTCTGAGAAATTTAATCCGATATAATTATTGTTGAAAACAGATGTTTTGCAAAACAGACTAGCTTTATCAAATAATCGTACTCCGTTATTTGCATCTTCGATTGTTGAACCAAAAATCTCTATGTTAGAATTTGAATGTGCAATTATCCCTTCAGACATTTGACTGCAGGAACTTATGTGAGAGTCATCTAAAATAAAAGTGGCACCTGGTAGAACATCAATGATTGCGCCTGGTCCTAAAAAAATGTTCGGACAAGTTTCAAATTCAAATACATTGTCAATTGTAAACACTCCGTTGATCACAATTTTTCGAGATGTATGATAGATAGGATATGGAAGGGAGCTCGAAGTAATGTTTGAAAAATTGAAATCTAGGGAGTTATCAAAGTCTGGAGGAAAGCAACATTGTCCGCCTCCATAAGCTAAAACAGTAACAGTTGCTGAACCAGTGTTACCAAATCCATCAGTTACAATAACAGTGTATATAGTGTTTACTGTTGGTGTAACATTTGGATTTTGAAGATTAGATGTAAAACCCACCGGGTCAGAAGTCCATGAATAATCCCAAGCTGGAGATCCGGTTGTAGTTAACGTACACGCAGAACCGGAGCAAATACTTGTTGATGGAATTGTTTGTACATTTAACGTAACACATTCTCCCGGTTGAGGAACATGATTGAACTGATCAAGTACTACCAAAGGATGTGTACCGGAATGTTCTCCACAATATTTTAAATAGTCATATTCAACTGAAAACGGAGTAATCGTTGGAAAACCACTCCAAATTTGAGTGGGTGTGTAAAGAATTTCCATCCTTACCTTTCCGGTAGCCCTTAAAGATGTATTTGGGAGATAATTTGAATTGGGAACGGAATAAATTAAAGTATTTGGTTGTACAACAGGAATTATAGCAGGCAATGGAAATTCAACGGTAGCTGGAGGCTGACAGTAAAAATTAACTTGATCTATTTGTAGGGTGTTATCATATTTATGTAGTTTAAAAACCAAGTCACTGATATCACCATCCAGACATTCTATAGTTGTATTGAATGTATATTGAGTGCAGAGAGAGTAATCTTGAGTAGAGGGTGATTTTATAAATTGAGCCTCTGCAGGATGAAATTTGATCAACAGATCTTCGGCTTGAATTGAGCAGATGGAATTTATAGGAAAAGCTTGGGTTATATTTATAGGATCACAATTCCATCCGTAATGAATTTGTAAACTCTGGTTTGTTGTAGGACAGTTTGAAAAAGAAAAACAGATTACATTAATTTGATTTTGAATTCCTGCGTTTAGATCAGGAATTGTGCAAAACAAAATAGCATCTCCATTTGATGTTACTATTGGAGTTGCCTGAACTCCATTCACTGTCATGGAAGCGATATAATTTGGTAAGTAGATGAAAACAAATGGCTCCACGACATTTTGATTAGGATCGGTATTTGTCAAAGCTAGCTCAAAACAGTTCGCAAGAAGCCCTGATCCAGCTTCCATGTCATTTATATCACTCGATGTGATAATAGGATTAGCTGCGGAAACTATGCTATTTGTTAATTCAGGTAGGGCAGATGATATCAAAACATTGCCACAGGTAGGCGAGCAAGAACCGGATTGTTGAGAGCTGATGTTAAATCTGGAATCGGCAAATGGTGTATTTGCAGGCACAACAAATGATTCTACGACCCCGCAATTTGACCAAGTGAACGGAAAATATAATCTTTGATAGAAATACTCATCACTTCCGTATAACGGATTGCCTTGTGCTGTAAAACTATTATTGCAAACGCCTGCCGCATAAAGCGATTCAGTTCCTTCTACTGCAACAATGGAGTTATCTAAATATGGATTCGACCAAGTTATTGCTGTTCCCTGAGACTCATGAAAACTTGCTCCTCCACAACCGGGCTCATTATACACGCGAATTTTAGAAGCACCTGTTGGAGATGCATAAGTATTTGAAAAATCATAATTTGCTATAGGACCTGGAAGGTTAAAGGTGATATTAGTTAAATCAGGAATAGGACGATATTCAAATGGAAACACATTAACTAATTCACCGCCAATAACAACTTCCTGTTCTATAAAAATTCTTTTTTTACATGTAGTTCCTTGCACGTTGTCTACAATTCCTGTAATAGTCTTTGGTCGAACAGAATTAAAAACATGATTTTCGGAATATGTTTCACAAAAAAACAACATGTTAGTCGTAAAGCCTGTGAACGCAGGTGTTCCATATACGTTTTGTGCAATTGGGTGATCTGTTGTATTATTAGTAAAAGCATCAAATATTCCCAAAGCCACCAAGTCATCTGTACCTGTAATATCATAAGGTTTCATGTACATATTTATACTTACCCTGCTAAGAAATTGGTTGTCAGCGGCACTCATTGAATTTGTGGTGGGAGCAAAATTATTACACACATGAAAGTTTGAAGTGATATTAAATTGCTCTCCTCCAATGTATGAAAATGAATTATTACCGGATAAAGTTCTTACGATTTCGCGACTTAAATCGTAAAATATTATATCGTTATCAGTTCTATCATCATGGATAACCTGTGTAAACTGTGCATCGCTGCAGTTAAGCGCAAAACTATAAGTGCCATTCGCATTCGTGATCTGAACATTAATATCAGTAATATTCACATCGAAATCCTTGGCATGCTCAATTTTTTGTTCAATGTAACAATGCCTTAAATCAATGTTATTATTTGCTGGAGTATTCAGGCTTGCAACACTAATGGGGGCACTATCAAACAAGGATGCAATTATAACTGTTTTCAGATCATCACCCACCATTGAACTATTTTGTAAAACCGGATGTGTATTTAAATAATTCGATCCGCTAATAATAGGTGTAAGATTATCTGCTAACCCATCATTATCTGCATCTTCAAATCCAAAATTCGTCCTGTCAAGTACGGTAGTAAAAGAACTGCTAACTATAGTGCCAGGTAAATTACAACCGTCACAATGAATATTCATACTTCCTGTCTTTTCGCTCATTGGTATATCACAAGATCCATCTTCTGTATTCACTAAGTAAGATTTGATCGAATAATTGGGAATAGTTGTAGCACAACAATACGCTGCGAGTTTAAAATAGAATGAAGAGCTGTTTAAGAATTCATAAATATTAGGTAAGTTATTTGTCGTCAATGGATCTATGTCTAATATGTCGATATCTGAAAAATCATAGATGATTGTATATTGATTATTGCTACAACTATTCGGATTTGCAGGAGCAATTAAATTTGATGGGCGAAGTGGCCATATATTTCCAAATGCATCTTGCAATCTATATTCAGCAGGGTCGTCACTCACTAATAATCCCGGTTCAACATCAATAACAAATTTTAGAAGTCCTTCCATAATCATTAATGAAGGGTTACCGGGTGATGGCAATGGAGAGTAAAAATTCGAGAATATATTTGCATTTTCCAGACAAAATGAATTGTCCGGATTTCGATTGAAGTTGAAATTGCTAACACTTAATTCTACAATATCCCCAATTCCTCCGCCTGATGGAGCATTCATGTCTGTAATTGCTGGAATAAAATTTTGTCTTAGATACAACGGATGTGCTGAATTTAAGCTGATATTATAATTTTGTAAACCATACATACCGTTAACTGGATCGACAGTACTGGGAGAATGATTTAAAGGATCGGTAGGGCATTCCTCTTGATTTTTAGCATAAATATTCCAAGCATTTAAAAGTTTGTCCCTGTCAAAATAATAATTGTCGTCTCCAATACAACAATAATGTAATTTTATCTCCACATCAAAAAATTCACCTGGAAGTAGCTTATCAACTACTGCATGAAATGTTTTCAATGGATTGGTAAATTGACTTGCACATGCAGGACTTTGCCCGGTCCAACTTATGTAAGAAGGAGAATTTATGTTTAAAGTAGATGTTGCTGGCATATTTGAAAAACGGATATCAGATTCAGTGACATAGTAAAATGAAGACCACCAATATTGTTGGTCAAGAAAAAAATTAATATTTTTTGCAACATCGATATCTACTCCATCATTCATGATCCTGTATTTCCAAATAGTAAAGTCCCCATCAACAAAAGTTTGATCCCAATAACTATTGAATGGACTTAAAGTACTGGAAAGAGGAATAGGATGGGGCTCAATTCTATTAATTGTAAGATTGGGTCTTTTGTTACCTCGTTTAACTTGATTATTCGTAGGAATAGGATGACATAAATCAGGAATACGATTTTGATTGTAGTCCAACTCATCGTAACCGTATGTTAATGTCGCATCTAAAGATCTTACAGGACACTCCAAAACGCAAAGTGTTTCAAAATCCGGGAATAAAAAACTTTCAGTGATATATATTACATCCCCTTCTTGAACTTGGAGACTTGATGTCGCAGAAATATTTCCCGGAATACTTGTTACTGTTTCAATTTGAGGTAAGATTGTTGATCCTCGTAAGATCTGAATTTCTAATGTAGAAATATTCCATCCTCCAGGCATAGTACATCCATGAATATCCTGAAACTGAATATCCAATGGAATAAGTAGTCCAGGAGAACTTGGAATTACGTTAACGTGATATTTTAAGGTTCGATTTAGAGGGTTGAGGCAATCTATATAATCGACTTCCAGATCCGGTGAATCAGTGTTTAAGAGATATGCATATATAGGTGTGAAACTTAGGATATGATTTCCAACAGCCGGAGGTGCTGGTGTTGGAACAATTAGTTCCCAGTCACCAGGGTCCATTGTATTGGTTAGTGTTGTTCCATATGAAATATTTATTGGGTCTTGAATCGTATAGGCAGTATGGGCGTCAGAAATTGCTCCGCAATTAAGCCTTAGAATGCAGCTCTTATTAATCACTTGGTTTGGAGTCATACTCGACGTCCCCATATTTACATATGCAATATCGTTTACTACGGTTACATCCGTACTATTAA
>JAYUWA010000246.1:0-5895 GCA_043753795.1 Bacteroidota bacterium
AAATACCCTGCATAAAAATCTCCATTAAAATTAAATATAGTTGGGTCATATCCGATTCCATATGGCCAATTAGTGGTAGTCCATGTGTCACTACTAAAACTATATTTATAAATATTATCACTCATGAAAAAAGGATAAGATCCTAAACCTGCTAAAGCTGTATCACCATAAGCATCTGCCCGTGACATATATCTTCCTACGGCTGGCCAATTTTCTTTTGCTGACCATGAATCTATAATCGGATCATACATCCATGTGTCATTCAGGTAACAACCTGCGCTTGGAAAGCAGCCATTGGAGCCGGAAGTAATGTAACCGTAAGATCCATTTGTAAAGCAAGAGGAGCCTGTAGTGTTGGAAGCGCTTGAAGGCAAACTACTTTTAATCGACCACGAGTTTGTACCCGGATCATATTCATACCAGTCTTTATATGCTTCCGATAAAATTTCCACATACTTATTTCCCATTCCCATATAACCTTTGCCATTTAAGCTAAACGAATTCATTGTATGACGAATATTTGTTGTGCCAAGTGGCATTTCTGCACGAGACAAAATATTGAACACGGGGTGCGCTGTCAGGTAAACCGTAAAAGTATCGGTACATGCAACTCCATTCATTACCCATTGTGTTTTGTGTTCACCACACAAACGGAAGTTTACAGAACTGAATACATCAGTTGTTGTTAAACCTGTTGGCACGTTATCTACAACAAGTTGAAATGATGATGATAATGGTGGAAGGTAGGAAATAGTGGAATTAACAACTGTGATTGGAATTCCTAAACCTGATTCGTCAAAATCCTGAGGGATGTAATACGGAATATTTGGACATGCACCAGGTTCAAACCTCGAAATTGTTCTGTCGTAACCAACAGGATTTTTCCCAAAACAACTATAAACAAATCCATTCAATTCAAAAAAAGTTGCTTCTGATCTTGCAGAATAATAATTTGAGTTTGCAAAATTAGATGGGCCTGTTTTAATTGTTCTGTTTGCAAGATTATAGATAGCTGTTGAGTTTCTGTAGGAACTTAAAGTCGTTCCGGATGTTTTACCATATCCTATCCACAGTTCATCGCCTGATATTGTTGCTGCAACTGATGTGAGAACCTCTGGCAAGTTCATTGTGTCGTAGATATTCCAGATGTCTGCAACCGGATTATATTGCCAAAGCACATCACCTGATACAATTAACCCATTGCCATTATAGGCAAAAGCATGTGTTGCAAATGTTAATTGCGGGTGAGGGGCAACTGAATTCCAGACAGCGATTGTAAAATCATACTTATATGTTTCACTAACACCACCCAATGAAAGGTAAAGTTCGTTATTAATTATAAATGTACTTGCACCATATCTCGCTAAGCCTGGGAAATCGGGAAGCCTTGTCCAGGTATCAGTAGTTGGATCATATTCATAAAATTTATTTGATTTATAAGGAGAGTTTCCGGAATTTCCACCTAATATATATCCTTTTCCATTATAGGTAATTGCGCTTGCATACAAAAGGGCACTATCAGGAAATTCTCTGAGCGTTGTCAGTCTGTGTGAACCGGGATCATACTTATAAAAGTCTTTCAAAAAGATTTGTGATCCGTCACCTCCAAAACCTATATAAGCAGAATTTCCAATTGGAAAAACAATTGCCCGCGAACGTGCGCTTGCTTCGAGTGGCAACGTAGTTTTTGGCGACCACATTCCCGGATTCACATAAATGGTTTTAGTAAACGTATCAGTACATGATCCATTGTCAGCAATAAGTTGAATGTTATAATTTCCGAAGGCGTTGGGAGTAAAAGCAGTATCTCCTGCAAACCATCCTGAAATCAGAGTATCCACCTGCCAATGATAAGCATAGGCAAAGTTTGGAGGATTTACAATACTCGTATTATTGAGATCAGTGATTGCTCCGAAGTAAGTAGAATCTACGGATGTCACATCAGCAGTTATCGTAGAAGTACATCCAAAATAAAAATTCCAGATATCGTTTGTAAAGTTATTTGTGTTAGGAAGCCTTCCGCAAATAAATTTTGCAGTGTCACCGAATACCATGACAGCAGGATTGTCATGATAAATTGCATTGTAAGATGTATCACAGTTTAACCATGTACGTGATGGTGGATGAAAATACTTTATCTGACTAGGAGTGTATTCAAATAAATTATTTCCTAAAACAAAAACATTTTCGGTAGTACTGTTTCCAAAATAATCCGGAACATTGGGATAATTATTTTCCCATAAATTTGTTATCAGATCATATACAAGAACTAATGCACCGCCATTATTTCGAAAGAAAACTTTGTCGTCATATACTGCAGCACGACTTCTCCAAGAACCAAATTGATAAGGAGTCAATGCAGTCCAAGTTTCTCCAATTGGATCAAACTCGTAGAAATTATTCGATTCAGCGATTGTGCACAGATTCCTCCCAAACACAACATAGCCTTTGTTGTTATAAGTGTAATAAGCGAAATTACTTCTGTTATTTGCCGGATAAGTTGTACTTGCACTCCATGTGTTAGTTGATGGAGAATATTTCCAAACGTCATTGTAACAAACATTACCATTCTGATCGCTTCCGCAACCTATAAAGATATTTCCGTTTAAGGCAAGAACGAAAGAGCCAGTTCGCCATGTACCGGGAAATGGAGCCTTTTGAGTCCAGATGTTTGAAGAATGATCATACATCCATGTTGAATAAGAAAAGGAGCTTCCTTTATAACCCAAAAACATATAACCTGTATCGCCGACAGTTGTGGTAAGAGCCATGGTTCTTCCGGAATCAGGAAAATTTGTTGTCTGGCTCCATATGCCTTGGCTAATTGCCAAAAAAGGTAGCGTCAGGAATGTTAAAATAAAGAGGAATTTTTTCATGTCGGGTTCAAATTGATGCTAAATTTAGCAATGAAAATGTTAATACAAAGCAATCAAATTAATATCTTTGAAAAAATGACTATTTCAAAGAAACATATACCCGCATTCGATTTCAATAAAAGTCTCCACAAAGATCATTTATTTGAATTCACAAAGCTGGAAGAGAGTTATAATCCTTATGATGCCAGCCATCCACATCGTCATAATTATTTTGAAGTATTATATTTCAAGGCTACGGGCGGAAATCATGAGATCGATTTTCAATCATATCCGATTGAGAAAAATGCAATACATTTTGTTTCACCCGGACAAGTGCATTTGCTGCGAAGAGATCCGAAAGTGACAGGGTATGTGCTTTCGTTTACCGATGATTTTTTTCTTGATCGAGCATCAAGTTCAATGTTTATTGAAACGTTGCCATTCTTTATTAATCCATCATCAACTCCAATTGTTTGTCTGGAAGATGCAGAAAACGTAACCGAAATTATCGATATCATAAGTCGAATTCAGAAAGAATATAGTACAGATCATTCAGACAAGATTCAGGTGATCGCTTCGTGGATGTCGTTGTTTTTAATTTCTTGCAGAAGATTATATTTGAATCAGGTTCCTTCCGGTGAAAAGCAAGCTGTAAAAAATGAAACTACAAGAAAATTCATAAAGCTTGTAGAAGAAAAATTTACGGAAAATAAATCTGTCTCTGAGTATGCTGCATTATTAAACATTACACCCGGGCATTTGAATGATACAATGCAGAAGGAACTCGGAAAAACGGCAAGTGAATTGATCCATGAGCGGATCATTCTTGAAGCAAAAAGATTACTTTATCATTCTGAAAAAAGCATAAAAGAAATTGCTGCAGCATTGAACTACGACGATCCAAGTTATTTTACGAAGTTCTTCAAAACAAACACCGATTTCACCCCGGATCAATTCAGAAAATCCATCCGCGAAAAGTACCATTGATGCCGTAATTTTGACATTGTTGTTTTGAAATAGTTTGGATAATCTTGTATAAATTAATCGCAGTTAAAATTTAGCTCCTATGAAAAACAAATTACTCCTTGCTCTATTGAGCATTTTATTTCAGTTCAATGTAAATGCACAAAGTACACCACTTTGGACGCAAACAATTAATAGTTTTCCTGATAGCAGTTCTCTAGTTCCTGTAAAAACGAAAGTTGATATTTTTGGGAATGTTGTAACGTTATGTTTTCAATCGGGTACCATCGATCAGAATATTTATTTGCGCAAATTCAATACTGATGGTAATATAATCTGGACCCGGGTTTATGATATCCCGGGAGTACAAGATCCTCGTGGTTTTGATCTTGTAGTTGATTCATCTGCGAATGTTTATGTGGCAGGGGGAGTATACTCAACTAGTGAATCTCCTCTTCTCTTAAAATTTGACAGTTCAGGCAGTCTTGTGTGGGAACGTGATACAACCTCTACTATTCAATTCGGCGCTTACAATCAGATGATTTTAAAGAATGATTTAATTTATTTACAAGGTTGGGAAGGTATAGTAGTATTTGATGTTTTCGGAAATGAACAATGGTCAGTTTCCGGTATTTCACCGGGATTTATTGAAGTGGACAATGTCGGTCGTGTGGTTGCATCAGTGAATACCGGTTCTATAAATCTCATCAGATACAATACCGATGGTTCAATAGATTTTCAGGACAGCACCATCTATGCTTCGGACATTGAAATTGATTATTTGAATAATATTTATCTCATCGATAACAGCGGTGCTTATAATCTTGTTCGTTATGACAGTTCGGGTACATTTAGCTGGATAAATGCAGCAATTGCGCTTTGTCCGCCATTTGGTGACTTCAGCGTTGAACTTGTTGTTGATTGGAATCAGGATGTAATTGCCATTGGATTGAATGATTCCATTTTTAAGTTTAATCCAAATGGTTACATGGTATGGAAGCGGTCAATGAATGGATTAGATAGTTATTTAATATCTACTTCTTTATTCCATAATAACTATATTCTTATTGCCGGCACTATTCAGGGACCGACCGATAATAATGTCAGAGTCGCAACATTTGATATAATGGGCAACCAGAATTGGTTTGGAGATTACAATTCAAATTCTATACAGGAATTTTCTGTCGATATGACTTTTGATGATACAGGAATTTATATTCTGGAAGACAGTATGTCAAGTTCCAGTCTAATCAAGTTTGATTATCCATTTGCTGCAGGACAAACGATCGACTATTCTTTGGTATGTGTGGATAGTGTTTGGTATGATACATTAAATCCTACATTCATCAATATCCGTGTGTTTAATGGAAATTTTGCTCACATGAATTATCCTTCGATTCAAATGCTGAATCCATCCGGTGATACAATATCTAATAAATACGGCTGGGTAAATTTCTTTGCGCATATGGGAAATGGGTTGCAGATTTATTCGGATACGATCACAGAATTCGGCATCACTGATTTTTCACAATATCGTTTTCTGATGAGTGAAGGTTTCAATGACACTACCGTCGAGATTTTCTGGTGTCTGACGAGTGACATTGCTGATCCGTATGAAACACATCTCGACATTTATCCGAATCCTACATCCGGTTCAATTTATTTGATGCAAATTCCTAATGGAGAATCTGCTACGTTGCAGATCTTTGATTCTAATGGGCGCTTGTGTCATAGTTCGAAAGTTACTTCCGATAACAATCAAGTTGATCTTGAAAAACTTTCTTCCGGCATGTACTTCTTTCGATTGACGAGTAAGAGCGGAGTGCGGATTGGGAAGGTCATTAAGCAGTAATCCTCTGCGGCAATTCTGTGAAACTCTGCGAGAATCTGCGGGAAATAATTAAGGTGATTTATTTCCCGCAGAGTTGCGCAGAACACGCAGAAAATCCGCAGAAATTCCTGCGGAAATGAATTAAAACCTAGACAACTATTTTTGTAAAGCATTTTTTTTAATTTGAAAAGACTAATTTCGATCTCACAGAGATCTCTGCGGATTTTCTGCGTGTTCTGCGCAACT
>JAYUWA010000247.1:0-1866 GCA_043753795.1 Bacteroidota bacterium
CTTTTACCAGACGAGATGAAGCATCAAATACACTTACCGCAATCGGTCCATCGGTATCAATCGTAACGAAATCATTTGCCGGATTCGGGTAAACAGAAACTCCTGCAAATGCAACGTCATTGATACCTGTTGAAACATCAACCAATACCGGAATTCTATCACTAGCGCAATCATAAGAAGCTGCCTGTACTTCCCATTCGTAGAAGTAATAGTAGTAGAATGCACCTTGATTGGATCCTGTTACACTGACAAGGTCGTTGATCGTATATGGATACATTACATCCATACTTGAACGTTGTAAACGAGGAGCATTTGTTCCTAATGTAGCCTGATTAACTGTAGCGTTTGTCGTAAGGTGATAATCGCCTGGTGTTAAAGCAAAATTCAGAGTTACACGTGAAGAGTCCAACGGAACATTCACTTGTATACTATTTACAACATTATTCGAAGCGTCAAGTAATTGAATTTCTCTTAGTCCCGGTGTATCTGTATAAACTTTTACAGATTGTAATGTACATGGAGAAAGAACTGTGAAATCATTTGTACCATTGGTATTTCCTGATGAGTATTGTGTTCCAGCATGATACGGCATTCCTGTAAAAGCTGTTGCTCCTGCATACGTTCTTGTATTTTCTGCCCAAAAGGTTGTTGAAACAGAAATAACCGGAGTTACATACGATGGACCGGTTGCCAGTAATGTTCCTGCAATCTGTGCATCATACCATTTAATAAGATCACCTGTTGCATTCAATGTTACGGATTGTGGTGTTACAATCACAACTCCATTCGCTACCGGAACCGGTGCACTCAATACATCAACAAGGATTGGAGCAGAAGTAAAGTTTCCGCATACTCCCTGAATCATTACCGAATATAAACCTGCTGCAGTAATGTTTACCGCTTGGGTTGTTCCTCCATTTGACCACAGATAACCTGAAGCCTGTGAACTTTCAAGAGTAACTGAACCACCATCACAGAAAACCAATTGTCCACTGACACTCACAGTAGGTGTTTCATCAGGATTCATCTGAAGAATTATAGATGGTGAAACATTCGTACATCCATTATCAGAAACAGCAACGTTATATTGTCCTGCTGCAGAAACTGTAGTAGATATTGTTGTCTCGCCATTCGACCAGTCATAAGCAAGGAAACCTGAAGATGCAGTAAGGGTAGCTGTTTGACCTGTGCAGATTGCTGCAGGACCGGAAACAATATTTCCTGTCAAAGAACATGTATTCTCAATAACTGTCACAAATTGATTTGACTCAAGTCCATAAAAACGTTGCTCAGTTCCTGATGGAAAACGAACTACAGCAGAATCTACAACTGTATTTGTTCCTAATCCAAAATGTAATTGTGATGAATTACATGTACCATAACTTTCTCCGGCGCGAACTTCACGAACTTGAATTCCCCAAGGACCATAAATTGTTACACGACCGCCAATAGCATTATTATTTGACGTAGTCCCTTTAATATCGAAAGTGATAAAGTTGTTTGTGTTTCCGTTATTCAGATAAAGAACATCAGGAATTGAAGATGGTGTAGTATAAATATTACCATAAGATGAATAGATATCAATAAATCCATCATGGTTAAGATCACCTGATGCAAAAGATAACATTCCATTGGATGCAAAAAGACCATTCACTTCAGTGAACGTCATATTGCCATTATTCTTCCAGTACATCCATTCCGATCCTGTAACAAGGATATCAGCAAAACCATCGTTGTCAAAATCTTCAATTACTGATTCAATAGGAGTGATGGCATCAGTATTAAATCCTGTTGACATAAGTTCTGTGTAATGTCCTGTACCATCATTTTCAAATACCTGACTTGCATGATCATGATTGAATAGCA
>JAYUWA010000248.1:0-5884 GCA_043753795.1 Bacteroidota bacterium
AGAAAAACCGCAGAAATATCTTAAAGTTCAGGAGCAACCAGTTCAATCCTTTCTGCAACTTTCTCCATCAACCACATCGGTGTTGAAGTGGCTCCACAGATGCCAACTTTATTGATACCCTTCAGCCAATTGAAGTCTAATTCTTCATCTGAAGAGATAAAATAGGTTTTGGGATTTTCAGATTTGCATACTTCAAACAAGGCTTTTCCATTAGAACTTTTCTTTCCGCTTACAAAAAGTATAACATCATGTTCGTGTGAAAATTTTCTCAGTTGTGGTTCTCTGTTAGAGACCTGACGGCATATCGTATCATTAGAAATCATGTATTCTTCTGAAATCTCCTTTTGAACTGCCTTTTCTGATAATTCTTCGATCAACTTTTTCATTTTTGAAAAGCCGGCACTACTCTTTGTGGTCTGTGAAAAAAGCGTAACAGGTTTAGAAAAATCGATCAGATGAATATCTTCTTCGGATCTCACAATAATTGCATTTCCGTTTGTCTGTCCGACAAGTCCATTTACTTCAGCATGTCCGATTTCTCCATAAATAACGATTTGGCCATCGTTTTCCAACACAGTATCATAGCTTACTCTTACCCGGTGTTGCAATTTGAGAACTACAGGACACGATGCGTCTACTAATTCAATATTATTTACAAGGGCAGTCTGATAAGTTTCAGGAGGTTCGCCATGAGCACGGATCAAAACTTTACAATCATGTAAGGTTTTAAGGTCATCATGATTGATGACTTTAAGACCTTTTTTGCTTAGTCTATCCACTTCCATGTTATTATGAACGATATCGCCCAAACAATACAAGGAACCTGATTTTGCTAACTCTTCCTCAGCTTTTTGAATAGCATAAACAACACCAAAACAAAAACCGGAAAAGGCATCAATAGTGACTTTCATGGTGCAAAGCTAATCATTAATGAATAATTAATTAATTATTAATTATTTCATGAACAAGGTTCATCGCAAACTCAAACTGTTCCTGCTCTGAAAGATCGGAGTTGTCGAGGATGATGGCATCATCGGCTCTTCTTAATGGACTTTCGGCTCGGTGAGTGTCGGTGTGATCGCGGTCTTCGATGTTCTTCAGGACTTCATCCATGGTGACCATAAAACCTTTTTGATTGAGTTCATCGAAGCGACGTTTTGCTCGAACTTCTTTTTTCGCAGTCATAAAAATTTTTAATTCAGCATCGGGAAAAACTTTAGTACCGATATCACGGCCATCCATTACAATTGCTTTTTGTTTACCATAACCTTGTTGCAATGCAACCATCCGATGTCTGATAGCAGGAATAGCACTTACCGGACTCACCCAATCTGATACTTTCATATCACGGACTTTTTTCTCAACATTTATTTCATTCAAATAAACTTCCGACAATCCATTTTCGGGATTTATGTGAAACGACACATGAATGTGATCAAGCATTGCTTCCAACTGCGTCTCACTCATTCCCTGAAGATCTTCAAGACTTAATCCATGCTGTTGGACAAACAAAGTTACTGCCCGATACATTGCACCGGAATCTATATAGCGGTAACCCATCTTCTTTGCTATTGCTTTAGCCATTGTACTTTTTCCACAAGAAGAATAACCATCTATTGCAATAACAATTTTTCCCGCAATTGGTCCTGGCGAAAGGTTCATAGTTTTAGAAGAATGGAGAATTGTAGCCACTTGGCAAAGAAAGAAAAAATAAGTGAAATTAGGGGCTTATATGGCAAAAAATGAAGCAGATTTTAACAGAATTATTGGCGTATTTGAAACCTAGAACCTTTAATTTTTTAAAACACTGAGTTCACAAGAAAAAAATAAGAAAGATAAGAGTAGCTTTCAAAATGATGCAACTGAACTTTAACCCTTGACCTTTGACCTGATTATCTCAAAGTTAAAATGCACTACTTCACAAATTCCGCAAGGTTCGTGGTGATCGAAAAATGATCGGCACCACCGGCGAGATGGTAACTAGCACGGCCATAGCTGATGATAAATTTACTGATCTTCATACTTACACCAAAGGAGAAACCAGCAAGTCCTGGTCGACTGGAAACTTGTAATTCTTTTCTCCTTTGAAAATTATAGCCACCATTGATGTGGAAATTTTTTGTAATAAGAATTTCTGCTCCAAAGATAAAATGACGCGAAAATTTATTCCAAAAATCAATTGTTTTAACTTGTGCTTCGCCGGTTACCGGATCGACATCGCCAAGATCCAATGGATCTTCGTAAGAGAGATCAAATTTTTCAAGATGTCTGTATGTAAGGTTGAAACGAAGTGGCGTATGAGCAAGCCGTTTTGAAATTCCGAACAACGCTTCTGCCGGTAATGGTTCATTTACACCATCAACATAATTCTTTAACTGACTGCCGATGTTTTTAAATTGAATGGTTGCAGTAATTTTTCTGGCTGTATCGCTAAAGGTTGCAGAAAGATCGGCAGCAATTCCGAAAGAATTTGCAATGTAATAATCTGAATACAGAAATTTTATTGCAGCACCATAACTGAAAAATTGATTCAAATCTCTTCCATAACCAAATGAAAGTGCATAATCTGCTGCTTTAAAAGTGCCGACAATATTTCCAAACTCATCAGTTTCCATGAACTCACCATAACCGGCATAATTCATTGAAGCAATAAAAGTTCCCAGTTTATCATAATGTTTAGCAAAAGCGACATTGCCGAATTTTATACCATCAGCATAAGTGACTCCACTAAATGCAAGTGCTTTGTCCATCTCCGAATTTAAAAGAGAAGGAGCCTGCATACCGGAGTTAATATCGTCGTCTTTCACAGCAATATATGTTCCTCCTAAAGAAGCAACCCGGGCTGAAGCAGGGATGTTCAGATACTGATAAACATAATTACCACCAATAGCCCCACCGGACTGAGAAAAACTGAAATGATTTACAGCCAGAACGAAAGCTGCGGTTAGTAGTTTTGTAAATTTCATATATATGCAAAGAAAGGAATAAATGTGGGAACGGGAAAACGTATCATTTATTTTAAATATCTAAAGTCCGACACATTTCTTACTTTAACTGCCATTTTGTTTAAAGTTTAAAGTTAGGAACTACCCAACATTAATCATTAAACAATCCTTTGGGATCTTTTCTTAACAAATTCCTTACCTTCGCATGTTCAAATTTGAGAGAAAAAATATGCAGGAAGAAACAGAGGTGTTGGAGATATATGGAGCGCGAGTACATAATTTAAAAAATATAGATCTTATTTTTCCAAGGAATCAGTTGGTTGTTATTACCGGACTGAGTGGTAGTGGAAAATCATCTCTTGCTTTTGATACGATCTATGCCGAAGGTCAGCGCCGTTATCTTGAAAGTTTTTCTGCTTATGCCCGTCAATTTCTTGGAAATATGGAAAGACCGGAAGTCGATAAGATCAATGGCTTAAGTCCGGTGATTTCGATTGAACAAAAGACAACAAATTTAAATCCGCGTTCAACAGTTGGAACCATTACTGAGATCTATGATTTTATGCGGTTGCTTTTTGCGCGCGCCTCAGACGCTTATTCATATTCGACCGGCGAAAAAATGATCAAGCTGAGCGATGAACAAATCATCGAATTGATCATTCAAAAGTTCAACGGAAAAAAGATCATGTTACTTGCTCCTTTGGTTAAAGCAAGAAAAGGTCATTACCGCGAACTCTTTGAGCAACTATCACAGCAAGGTTATTTACGTGTCCGCAATGATGGAAACCTGGTTGAATTAAAGAAAGGATTACAGCTTGACAGATATAAAACTCATGATATAGAATTACTGATCGACCGATTGGAAGTTGGTCCGGGCATTCAGCAACGGTTAAATGAATCATTGACGCTTGCTATGAAATTAGGCAAAGGGTCGATCATGATCATTGAGAATGGAAAGGATAAAGAAAATTATTACAGTCGTCATCTGATGTGTCCGACTTCAGGAATTTCTTATGATGAACCACAACCTAATACATTTTCTTTCAACTCGCCTTATGGTGCATGCAAACGTTGCAACGGACTTGGAACGATTACAGAAGTTGATATCAAAAGTATTATTCCTGATTTTAAAAAGACAATTAAAGCCGGCGGAATTATTCCGCTTGGTCCGCAAAAGGATAACTGGATCTTCAAACAACTAATTGCTTTAGGCAGAAAATATCAGTTCAATATGTCAACTCCTTTGGATGAAATTGCCGAGGAATCATTGAACATAATTTTATATGGAAGCGACGACGTACTGAATGTTGCATCCGATCAGTCAGGTAGTGCGTATCATCAGCCATCGACTTATGAAGGCATCGTTAATTTTATCATCAATCAGGAAAATGAATCTGCTTCACCATCTATGAAAAGATGGATACAAGGTTTTATGCAGCATGTGAATTGTCCTGAATGCAATGGCGATCGGTTGAAAAAAGAAGCGTTGTATTTTAAGATCAACAATAAGAATATTTCTGAGCTTGCAAATACAGACATTCAGCTTTTGAGTGATTGGTTTTCAAAATTAGATGACAAGCTTTCTGCAAAGCAAAAAAAGATAGGAACAGAAGTGATCAAAGAGATCCGCAAGAGAATTAAATTTTTGCTCGATGTAGGTCTCGATTATCTGACGCTTAACAGAAGTTCAAAAACATTAAGCGGCGGAGAAACTCAACGGATCCGTTTAGCGACTCAGATCGGTTCGCAGTTGGTAGGAGTTCTGTACATACTTGATGAACCAAGTATTGGTTTGCATCAGAGAGACAATGTGCGTCTGATAAAATCATTGCAGGAATTACGTGATGCCGGAAATACAGTAATTGTTGTTGAACATGACAAAGAAACAATTCTTGCTGCAGATTATGTCATTGATCTTGGTCCGGGTGCAGGAGTACATGGTGGTGAAATTGTTGCTCAAGGTACACCTGAAGAGATCATGAAACAGCCCGGACTGACGACTGATTACTTAAGTGATCGTAAATCAATTTTTGCACCCATAAAATACAGAGAAGGGAATGGCAAATACATCGAATTAAAAGATGCCACCGGTCACAATCTTAAAAACGTTAGTATAAAAATTCCTTTAGGGAAATTAATTTGCGTAACAGGAGTATCCGGTAGTGGGAAATCTTCACTGATCAATGAAACCCTCTATCCTATTTTGAATCAGCATTTTTATAATTCAGTTCAGAAGCCCTTACCATATAAAACGATCAAAGGATTACAACATGTCGACAAAGTGATTGAGATCGATCAATCGCCAATTGGAAGAACACCTCGGTCGAATCCTGCTACTTATACTGGCGTCTTTACAGATATCCGGAATTTATTTGCTCAACTTCCTGAAGCAGCGATCAGAGGCTATCAGCCCGGACGTTTTTCTTTCAATGTGAAAGGTGGCCGTTGTGAAACTTGTCAGGGAGGCGGAATGCGTGTCATTGAAATGAATTTCCTTCCAGATGTATATGTGGAATGCGAAACCTGTCGTGGCAAAAGATACAATCGCGAAACGCTGGAGATAAGATACAGAGGTAAATCGATCAGCGACATTCTTGACATGAGTATTGAAGAAGCTGTAAACTTTTTCACGAACATGCCGCATATTTTGCAGAAGATAAAAACACTTGCAGAAGTCGGATTAGGTTATGTGACGCTCGGACAACAAAGTACTACCTTGAGTGGTGGTGAAGCCCAGCGAGTAAAGCTTGCATCAGAGTTATCGAAACGAGATACAGGAAATACATTTTACATTCTCGATGAACCTACAACAGGTTTGCATTTTGAAGATGTGAGAATTTTATTGGATGTTTTGAATCGTTTGGTTGATAAAGGAAATACCGTTATGGTCATAGAGCACAATATGGATATGATCAAGGCTTGCGATTATATTTTCGATT
>JAYUWA010000249.1:0-1862 GCA_043753795.1 Bacteroidota bacterium
ATATATATATTACTTTTCTTTTCAGCAGATGGCATATGCCAGCCATTCGTCGATCTTTTCAATAGCCGATTTCAATCATTTCCGGCAATAAGTTTCAGCGGTGAATCAAAGAAAAATATCAGTGCAACACAATGGCAAACAAGTTTGCTTGCTCCATTTGTAAAAGAGAATAAAGACGTGTTTCTTGTTGGATTGAATTATTCTTTACTAAATTTCAATGTCAAAGGTGACACATCATTTTCTACTTCACTGAGATCTCACGGTATTAATTTTGGTTATAATAAGCAATGGAAAAATGAAAAATGGAAAACACTTTTTCTTTTCATTGCAAGAGCGCATATCGGATTGTCTGACTTATCATCATCCGATATGCAGTATGGCGGAGTATTGTTATTAAATTACAAGCATAAAGAGAATGTAAGATATCGACTCGGTTTTTATTACAACCGCGAATATTTCGGCAACTTTTTTATTCCGCTTGTAGGAATAGAGTGGAAGATCAATAAAACTTTAAATTTTTTCGGCGACTTGCCAAATTCATTGAACCTTGAAAAGAAGTTTCATGAAAAGTTTTATGCAGGAATTATTTTTTTATCAATGACATCCTCTTATCGCACTGAAAGCGCTTCCAATGCAAAAGATTTCGTAAGAGAAGGTGAAAAAGGAGTAGGACATAATCAACTCAAATTATATTTGAATTATTATCTCAATAAACATCTTGTCATTTATGCCGAAGCCGGCCGAACTTATGGCCGGAGCTTTCAGCTTTTCCGGGAAAATACTGAAACCGATCTTCCGAATATTGTATTTCGTAAAACAACAGACTCGTTTTTATTGAACGGCGGAGTGGCGTTTCGGTTTAGGAAAGAAGATTGATTTTTTCCATGCCTCGTATATTTTTCTGTGCAACTCTGTGGGAAATAACGATGGAAAATTTTTTCTCCCGCAGATTCCGCAGATTAAGGCGCAGATAAATACGCAGATCGGGTTACATCAGATAATAATATTCCCGATTAAGCCAGATGTAATTGTTAGTTTTTTTATTTTTAAGTTGGATCAGTTTATAATTGGCACATTTAGGTACACAATATCTGCGATTTTATCTGCGCCTTAATCTGCGGAATCTGCGGGAAAAACACACAGCGCTTTATACACCAAAACATTAAATTTTAGCACAGGTCTCAGCGGATTCTCTGCGTAAATCTGCGGGAAATATTCTACTTTCGCCCCTCAATGGGAAAAGACAAACTAAGACGTTTCGCAGAAAATGAGAATTTTCCGAATTTAATTCAACCAAATTTTTCGTATCCGCCTGCTGATCATGAATTGAAAAGCAAATGGAATCTGGATTTTTTCAAGAATGAGAATCCAATCATTGTTGAACTGGGTTGTGGTAGGGGAGAATACGCTGTGAATTTAGCAGAGAAGTTTCCTGATAAAAATTTCATCGGCATCGATTGGAAAGGCGCACGTTTATGGCGCGGATCAAAAACCGGAGTAGAAAATAAAATTTCCAATCTCGGTTTTGTAAGAATGCAGATCCAAAATTGCTCAGCCTTGTTTGGTCCCAATGAAGTGAGTGAAGTATGGATCACTTTTCCGGATCCGAATTTAGAGGAATCAAGAGCGAAAAAACGCCTGACTTCTCCACGTTATCTTGACCTCTATAGAAAGTTCATGAAAGCCGATGGAATTGTACATTTGAAAACCGACAGTCGTCCTTTCTACGATTACACTCTTGAAATGATTGCAGAACAAAAGCTGACAATATTCAAACAGACAAATGACCTCTACAATTCAGAAATTCTAAATGATGTATTAATGATCAAAACTACCTATGAAAAAATGTGGCTAAAAGACGG
>JAYUWA010000250.1:0-5866 GCA_043753795.1 Bacteroidota bacterium
ATTGATACTCGCTTCCGAATTCATGGTTATATACCACAACACCGGTATTAATGTCTACACCATAAATTTTTCCCAAAGCGGTCGAAAAATAATAAATATCGGATGTATTATTGATGGTACTTCCACTCATATATTGTTTATAGAAATTAGTGGGTAAAGGAGAAGCGTTTATATGGTTTGACACACCATTGGAATTACTTAATTCCGAAAAATAATTTTGAGTAGTATGATAATTATTACTCAACCCAAAAAGTTTTCTTTGGTCACAACTATACGCCAGATGATCTAACCATTCGTTTATAGGCTTCTGAATTACTTGATCATTTAAAACAATACCATCAGCAATCCGGATCGTAGTGATATTCCGGGATTGAAGATAATATTCTCCTAAGTAAGGATCAATTGCGCTTTTGCAGCCAACGTGGATATTATCGATAGCATTGATAAGGCTGATATCTGATAATATTCCTGTTGCCGGATCAAATTTCGAAAAAGACTGGACGTATGTTCCAATGTTTGACTTTATTCCGTATATACAATTGTCAACTGGGTTAAAAACGGTATGGAGTAGGAAGTTCGGATGAATGCTTGAGAAATCAAATGTAGTATCAAGTGCGCCTGTAATTGCATCCAAAACTTTAATTTTTTGCCCCGAACAGTAATAATATTTTTGTTGCAAAGCGTTATAACAAGCACTAAAATTGGGAGTATAATAAAAGTCAGACAACTGATTTAAAACTTGTAAGCTATCATTTGAAACATCAACTCTTACAAACTCAAAATTGCGATAATAATTTCTGATACCATATAAGTAATCTGATCCGTGTGTCTTGATAGAACATAAGATTAAAAAAGCAAAAAACGTGAATTGCAGAGATCTTACCATATCCAATTATTTTCTTTGATTCCTGTTTTTAAGATTCATCTCATTTTCATTCAAAATAATTTTCGACCGCGCATCCATGATTTCTTTAAAAGTAAATCGCTGCGATGCACGGTCCATTTTCTTGATCATTTGAGTTTCATAACCAGTATCACTGATAGGCCAAACTTGTGACATGTGGCGTTCAACCGCAGCACCTCCATCCTGATATACAGGCCGCGATAAACTGTCGCACACAGAACCTGCTTCCGCACCTAGAAAATAATTTGGGAAATTAGGAATGGTAAAACCATTATATGTAGGCAAACGAAAGCTGTGTTGCAAAATATTGCATTTATAACCAATTGAATCAGGGTCATTTACAACGGTAAACCACTTGGAACCGTTGCCAGTATTCATATAAATTTTATTATCATTTGCTAATTGAGATAGATAAAAACCTGTATAGTAAGGTGCATTAATATCAGCATAGCCATCAAACAATATTATTAATTGCTTGCTGGACTCAACACTTGCTGAGTAAAAATGATATTGATAAACATAATTCATGGAAGATACATACATCACTTGTGAACTAGGAGAAAAAGCAACTCCCCTGCCTGCGGCACTATCATTAATACACAACGAAGTAGCATTGCTAAACATTCCTGTACAACGATCAAAATCCATTACATCCATAGTATCACGTGCCATAACTGAAGCGAATTTGCTTCCATCAGGTGAGAAACAACTTTGCCAAATCCAATCATCAGGTGCAATTGAATATCCAATATCCTGCATAAATGGTCCTTGCAATCCTGAAGGCGTAAGCAAGTATTTATAATATCTTCGACCTTTACTCTTATGAAAAACGATCCACCAATCTCGGCCATTTGCATGTTTGCAAGAAGTTATAGCTCCTATTGTTAAAGTATCAGATAACAAGGTAACATTCTTTTGAACTACCGCTCCTAACCCACTATCCAATCGCATGTCTATCACAGAATAAAATATTTCCGGGACACGTAGGTCGCCAACACTTTGATCGTTAAACAAAGTTTCATGAAACAAATAATATATTGAAGTATCACCTGGCAGAGGCAAAATTAAATTTCCTTGTTTAACTCGGAGTCCATTTGGTTCTAAATACGTATAAAAACCAGGATTCAAACTATCGCCATTGACCATTGTATCGTTATTCGCATTGGCAATCCAAACTCCATTCGTATAAAACAAGAGATTACCTGATGAATCGCTAATATTAGCATTACAATCCAAAAAACTCATTGATATCGAGGAATGTAATGTGTCTGGAAATCCTGAATAAAAATCAGTCTTCGAATTCCCGCATTCTGCTCTTCCAGTGCCGCAATTAGCTCCGGTAAGCCAGTTATTATTTATGCCTTGGGAAAAAGAATTCCAAGGCATAAATAATAATAATATAATTTTAATGTACCACACTAAATTTTCCTGACGCAACCACATGATTTTCCTGAACTATATTGTAAATATACAAACCGGGACGGAATAATTCAAGGTTTAGTGACTTTTCACCAACCATTCCGTCAAGTCGGTCACTGAAAACGAGTTTTAATGAAGAATCAAAAATATCAAGCGAAGATTTTGATTCATTTGTTAAAGAATAAACAAGTGTGAGTTTTTTATTTGCAGGGTTAGGAAACACATAAGTATCTGAAATATCCGACTTTTCTGGATTTCTTTTTCTCATCATTCCAATTGCATGGCAAATGGAATAGTCATCATAAACTTCGCTAGGATTTACTAAACGATAAAGATTTCTAGCCAAATAAACAGATGATCCGCCCAAGAAAGGACACTGGTGAGCAATTGACAAAAGCTGGCTTTGATCAGATGCCCCAATACTTAAAATATCCTTCGCTGTTGACTTCAAATAAACATCGTTGACAAATTTTTCGTTTTGCTCAAATTGTTCATTTGTTGAGATAATACTATTGACCAATCTTACATTATCAGCTCCAAGATCACTTTGCACTTTTAAAGTAGAAATAATTTGTCGACTATCAGAAGTTAGACCAGCAACGATTTGCTTTAACGATGCTATTGTTACATAATACTGAGATGGAGTAATAACTCCATTTGACAATGCCATTTCACAATTTTCCATTGACTCAATTGTAACTTTTAAAAGGCTATCAGTATTCGATAAAAGTGTTGAGTCACTAACTGATTTTAGATCGATTAAAGCAGTTTCAGATTTGACACTATTTAGTTTGTCAATTGAACTGTTTAAATAGCTATTATAAAAGAAAAGGAGTTCTGGATCCGAAAGAGCAGCGGTGTCTTGAGAAATTTTTTGAAAAAGGAAATACCGTGCTGACCATTTTGACTCTTCACTAAAATCGATTGGATCGTAAATATTATTAGCAACCATTTTTTCAAAGATTCCAAAAGTTTCATCCTTCGGATCTTTGGTTCCACAAAGATTGCTTGGGCTGCATTCAAGTGCGTTTGCACTTAAATCTGGATAAAACCAACCAAATTGAGGAACAGGTGAAATTGGTGTAATATCAGCGGGATCGTTTGGATTTGTATAAAAAGGAGATGCAGTATAGTTTATCGAATTAACTGCTTCATTTCCGCTGCTAAAGCTACCAATGTCCCACTTGTTTCCTCTGTGAAATTGCCTACTAACTACCCCATTAAAATTAAAATTCAAGCCAATATAATTTGTGCTCATTTCATTTCCAGAATATAGATCTTCCATATTGCAATCTCCGTCAAACTCAAATCCATAATTTATATCAAATGCCTTGTTACATGAGACTTCATTTCGAGGGCTTAAGCCAAAGTAATAACCATATTGCGGATCAGCTGATGTTCCTGTGTTTCCAATTACATAATTACAGGATATCAAATTTTCCTGAGAATTCTTAGTTGAAAACCCTGCGACAAGATTTGAAGTAGATGTGGTACAATTAACCTCATTGAAATAGACTAAATGATTCGCTGTTCCTTGCAATTCTATTCCATACTGTCCATTTTCAACTGTAACCAAATTGCTCACAATATTAATTTGCTTACCTCGATTTGATAGATAGTCGTAGGATCCAATTCCTACTCCATAATTATTTTCTCCTGTTGTATTGTTCAACTCAATATCATTTCCTCCTATTGAAAGGAAATTGATATCTTCATTAAACTGTGAAATGATTCCGTCGTAAATACATTGAATCCTGTTGTTTGTCACCCAGGAGGTAGAACCATCAGGTAGCTTCATCAATAAAACTCCATGTACAACATTTTCCATGTTGTTATCTCTGATCATTTCTCTAACGCCATTAGAAATGATCCCATAGGTACAATTACTAAAAGATGCGGCGCTTGTCTTTCCTAATCCATATTGATTAAGAAAATATGTTCCATTTCCACCAGTAGCATAAATACCTGATCCATAATAAGGGTTAAAAGGATAAGAATAATCAGGATTGATATTTATGAAGTTTGAGTAATAGACACTTAATACACATCTGTTAGAACGAATCCCCCAATTTAAATTGTCAAATGTACTACCGTCTGTATATGCAAAAGCTTTTCCAACACTTCCAATCCAATCATTAAGATATAAACCAGAATATGAAACACTGCCTACCGCAACATTGCTAGAAGGTTTCAACGGATCAGGACAAATAAAATCTGAAGACATCACTTCTAATGTGATGGCATTAAAGTTCTGCAAAGGATTTTCCTCCATCATAACTCCGATATAGTTATTCTTAAAAATTGCATTTTCAAGAATACAAGTTGATGTAGGAGCGTCTGTTGTTTTAAGAAGTGCACCATTTTCAGCATCTGATACGATTGAGTTCCCATTTACAATTAGTGATCCTCCAGGCATAACCACTATCCCTTTCCATAAATTTGTACAAGCGTGCAGATTAGAACTATTTGTAATGGTTAAAGTATGGCCAGCTTGAATTATGATTGAACGACCTGCAGCAATTATTAATTCCAACCCATTGAAGGTTACATTTGAATTAACATATGCATCATAGTTCAAACTTTTAAGCCCACTATAAGAGCCAGTCAATATTACAGAAACCGCTGGAGAAATTGGAGTTTCGATTTCACCACCACTTGCATAACAACAATTTACATTATCTACCACAATTGGTGCTACAGTAGAAGAGCAACCTCTACTATCAGTTACAGTAAAACTATAATTCCCTGCCACAACATTAAAAGCTCCTGTTCCTGAATATGGAGGTGTACCTCCGGAAGCGCCAATAGTAACTGTTGTATAGCCTCCCGTACATCCGATAGGGTTTTGAATATCAGTAGCAATTAGAGGTGAAGGTTCTGTGATTGTGACTGATGTTGTAGCTGTACATCCGTTGGCATCAGTTACTGTGAAACTATAAGTTCCTGCTGTACGTGTGAATGAACCTGTACCTGTGTAAGGAGTTGTCCCACCTGTTGCTGATATTGATACAGTAGATGATCCACCACTACAGGCAATCTGAGATGCAGACCCACTTACAACTATGGCTGAAGGTTCTGTTACTGTTATATTTGTAACAGATGAACAACCATTTGCATCTGTAACGGTATAGCTATGATTACCGGCATTAACTGTAAATGTACCTGTTCCTGTATACGGAGCTGTTCCTCCTGTTGCAGTTACTGTAACTTCTCCTGTTTCGCTATTACACAAAATTACATTAAGCATGGAAGAAGAAGCAACAAGTTGGGTCGGTTCAGAAATTGTGATGGAATTGGTTCCAGTACATCCTAAAGCATCAGTAACAGTATATGTATGTGTTCCTGCAGCTACTGAGAAGTTTCCTATACCTGTATAAGGTGTTGTTCCTCCGGTTGCGGAAACTGTGATTGTTGAGGTGCCTCCGAAGCAAAGAATTGGTGTGGCACTTAAAGTAACGTTTAATACGTTGCCAAGAATTTCAACTGTACCCGAATTGCTGCAACCGCTGGCATCTGTTACTGTACAAGTATAAAAACCTGCTT
>JAYUWA010000251.1:0-5863 GCA_043753795.1 Bacteroidota bacterium
TTACCACTTATAAGACGGTCCCCGAGCGAAGTCGAAGGGTGAATTTCGAACAACGGGTTATTAATTAATTCTAAAGCAGGTTGTTTGATATTGCATAAAAAGTCAATTCCGAATTTGATTTTAAATTCATTTTCTCAAGAACGCGGGAGCGATAGGTGGAGATTGTATTTACGCTTAAGGAAAGATCGACAGCGATCTCTGAAACAGTTTTACCGCCGGCTATCAGCTTAAGCACATCGAGCTCGCGATCTGACAAAAGTTCATGGGGAAGTTTACTGAAATCGCTGTCAAGGTTGGAAGCCATTTTTTCAGCTAAAGATGGAGTTATGTATTTTCTGCCTAACATGACCATATGTACAGCTTTTACCAATTCCTCCGGCGCACTTTCTTTCGTCAGGTAACCTGATGCTCCTGCTTTCAGTACTCTAATAGCATATAGTTCTTCAGGATGAATGCTGAGAATAAGAACGGGAATCGATGGAGCCTCAGACTTGATCACTTTAAGAGCTTCTAATCCGTTCTTGCCGGGCATAGAAACATCGCTGATGATCACATCAAACTTCTCAGCCCTCATCTTTTTGATTAATTCCTGTCCGTCAGATGCTTCCTGAAAATTGGCATCGGGAAACTCTTCCAGTAAAATTTCTTTTAGTCCTCGACGTACAATTGAGTGGTCGTCTGCAAGTAGAATATTCATCATCTTAAAATTTTAATTGTGATATGGTATTTTCAAATTTATTCGTGTGCCGTTTCCGCCCTGTGAATCAATGATCAACTGGCCATTAAGCATAAATGCTCTTTCTTTCATTCCTACAAGTCCTAGAGTAGAATGGCCGGAATTTTCATTGCTTATTCCAATTCCATTGTCTTTGATGGTAATGTCGATCATTTCATCATTATTAATAAATATTGATGATTCAACTTTACTGGCCTTTGAATGCCTTGCAACATTTGTCAACGCTTCCTGGTAAATGCGGAAGATTCCTGTTGAAATGGTTTTGTTGAAATTGTATTCAATATTGTCAGATGTAAAGTAACATTTTATTCCGGTCCGTTTCTCAAATTCTTTACTCTGCCAATCTAATGCAGCGACAAGTCCCAGGTCATCAAGGATTCCAGGGCGCAGCTCAGAAGCTATCTTTCTAACGGTCTTGACGGTGTCATCAATTAATTTGGTCATCCCTTGAATTTTTTCATTGATAACCGGGTCGTCAGATTTGATCTTTTTCGAAATCCAGGAAACATCCATTTTTAAACCTGTTAATTGCTGACCTAACTCATCATGAATTTCTCTTGCTATGTTTGTTCTTTCATCTTCACGGATCTTTTCAAGATAACTCGATAGATTTCGTAATTGATCACGTGAAGCTTCAAGTTCTTCCTGGGATCTTAATTTCTCAGTGATATCGGTACTAAGGATAAGCCGGCATTTTTTTCCGTCATAATTCATAGAATAGGCAAGAATTTCTACTTTGATTTTCTCACCATTCTTTTTCAGATGCGTCCAGATCCCTGCATTGAAATTTGTTTCACTGTGTATTCTGGATAAATTTTTAAACTTCTCAACCTCATCTTCCGGTCGTAATTCAGTTACATTTTTACCAATGAATTCAAAATAGGAATACCCATAATGATCAATAGCAGCTTGGTTTACATCTAAAATTGTAAAATCGGCAAGATCAATAACCCACATTGGAATTGGATTATTCTGAAACAATAATCTGTATTTTTTTTCATTTTCAATCAACTTCGTCTCTGAAATTTTCCGCTCAGTGATGTCCTGAAAAAATAACGATGTTCCTCTGGAAGAAGGATATACTTTTACATGAATCCATTTTTTGAAATACTCAGAGTACTCTTCAAATTCCGAAATCGTATCATCTTCTTTCGCTTTTTTAATTTTATTAAGAATGATTGGATTACTTATTCTTTTAAAAAAGTTGATAAAATTCATTCCTATCATCTTGTCTCTTGAAACCCCGATCATCTTTTCCGTATATGGATTTGCAAAAGTTACATTGAAATTATTGTCGAAAGAAACAAAGCCTTCTGAAATTCTATCAAATATACTTGTGATCTCTTCTGTTTGTTCAATTACTTTGGATTGCAATTTTTGATTGAAATCTCTTAAAGTCTTTTCATGCTCTTTTTGTGTAGAAATATCCTGACTTATAAAAATGAGAATAAAATTAGTATCGTTGTGTTGATTAAAGATTGAGACAGAATTCTGGATATATACCGGATCTGATTTATCAATTTGATGAGTAGACTCCATTACCCATTTTTCCTTTGAAATTAGATCATTCCACATTTCATTTTCGAGATCATGAGAAGTAGGAATTTTAAGGAAGTCGAAAAGTAGATTGCCAATTGCCTCACTTGAAGTTCTGCCAAACAATTTGGTTGCTCCTTTATTCCAGCTTTTGATAACTAAATTTTTGTCTGTTGAAATGATCGAGTCGTTGGTATTTTCAATCAAAGTTGCCTGATAATTCGCTTTTGCTTCAGCCTTTTTTCGTTCTTTAATGTCAGTTAAGGCTGTACGGATATAAATTATTTCGCCTACATTATTATAATTGATTTTTGTATCAATCAAAAATGGAATACTTTTTTCACTAGAAGTAATCAACTCAATTTCATAATTGATCAGAGAAGCTTTGACAATGGCTGCCTCCAGAGTTTTTTGATAATTTTTGGAAGTTAGCTCGAAGAACGTCTTCTTGTCCTTTATTTCTTCAGCAGTATAACCAAGCCAGTTTAAAGCAGTTTGATTTATTTCAACGATTATTCCTTCTTTGTTCAAAGAAAGATAGCCGCAAGGTGCTTCATCATAAAGGTCAAGGATTTTCTTATTTGCTAATAATAATTTTTGCTGATTCAGTTCATTTCTTTTCAGATCTCTTGCTATGATAAGATAGACTATTATCAGATTAAGAAATAGAATGAGTGCTAATACAATAAAATTTTGCTTATTATCAATGGCATTTTTTTCTTTTTTTCTATTTGATTCATTTAAGGCTGCTCTTCCTTTTTCTTCCAGGATGGAAATATTCTCACGAATATCGTTCATTAGCAAAATTCCTCTGTTTGTTTTGATTTCAGAAATTGCTGCGTCAATATTGTTTTCCTTCCTGAGTTTAATGATCTTCTTTGCATATAGCATCATATCATTAATGTGTGTCGAAATTTCGCTTGAAAGGAGATGGTCATCAGCATTTTGAGCAGTAGTCGAGATCAGCTCTGCAATATCTGAAGGAATGGATTCAAATGCTGAATCTGTTGGAATAAGGTACTCTGCATCTCCAGTGATGAGGTAACCTCTGTAACCGGTTTCCATATCCTGGACATCATCCAATAAAGACTCAGAGATTTTCATGATCTTTAATTGGTAAGAAATCTGTTGACTATCCGTAATACTTAAATGAGAATTGGTATAAGTTGTAAGGAGAAAGAAACCGATTCCTGCAATTGCAATTGCAAATCCTATGAGTACTTTAAAATGTATTTTTAAAACTTTCATAAGGAGAGTAATTCCATTGATTTATGAGGTTGAATTAATTTACATTTCTGAATGGAAAATGGGCGGATTCTGATACTTTTGTGAAAATCTATTCGCGTAAATTTAATTTAAATATGATGAAATTACAAGCATTAGCACTGATACTTTCTTTGTCATTTGTCACATCCTGCAGTAATGACCAAAGCGGAAAATCTTCCAATGGCGAATCCAATGCAAACAGATTGGAAAATAAGTACTATGATGGCAAAGGAGTAGGTCCTATTCAGGAATTGATCCTTTCTGAAAAAATTGATGAAGCTATGGTAAAATCAGGTGAGCTATTGTTTAACGCAAAGTGTTCAAGTTGCCACAAGCTAAGTTCTGAAAAAGGTATCGGTCCCGGAATGGCCGGAATCACCGATCGCCGTCGCCCCGAATGGATCATGAACATGATGCTGAATCCAATGGAAATGACACAAAAAGATTCTCTTGCAAAAGAACTTCTTGCAATATATTATTCTCAAATGCTGGATAGTAATTTAAGTGAAGAAGAAGCGCGGAGGATTTTGGAATTCCTGAGAAAAATTTAAGGGTTATAGATTAAAGGTCAAAGGTCAAAGGTCAAATGCAAATTGATAGCATTTGACCTTTAACCTTTGACCAATAGATTCTACTGTATCGTAAACTCCACCCTCCGGTTCTTCTGACGACCTTCGGCAGTTTTGTTGGTGACTACAGGCTTCGTTAATCCAAAACCAACTGCTGTGATTCTGTTTGCATCCACACCTTTTTCAGCGATGTATTTTTTAACAGCTTCAGCACGGTTCTTCGATAACTTCATATTGTATGTGGCAGCGCCAACATTATCAGTATGTCCTTCGATCAACAATTTGTATGCAGGTTTTTTCTGCAACAAAGTTACCAGTTCATCCAACGATTCATAACTTGTTTTTCTGATCACCGATTTGCCGGTCTCAAATTCTAAATTTTTAAATACTTTGTTGATGATCTCTTGCTCTTCCTGAGTCGGAATATTTTTGATCGGCTCAGGTTTGATCTCAACTTTCTCAATTATCGGGCAACCATTGTTTGAAGCCGGACCTTTTGCAAATGGACAACTGTCAAGTTTATTGATGATCAGATCTCCATCTGAATCCGGACAGCCATGAAAGTCAATCGGTCCTTTCTCTGTAGCACAACTGTCTTCAAGATCAGGAATACTGTCACCGTCAAAATCAGGACAACCTTGAAATACAAGCAAGCCGGAATCTATCGGACAGCGATCTTCTCCATCGGTGATACCATCATTATCAGTATCAGGACAACCTGCAAATTTTGCCAGACCTTTTATGTCCGGACATTTATCATCAATATCAGGGATACTATCCATATCACGATCCGGACAACCTTGTAAAACAATTAATCCGGGAATATCAGGACAACGGTCATGTTTGTCTGCCACTTTATCTTTGTCTCTGTCGCGAAGTGGTCTTCCAAAAATTAAATTGATACCGAAATGAACATGAGCAGTGTGATTTGACAATGGATCAATTGTTCCAATGATATTATCTGTTGTAATATATAATTGTACCGGACCTGCATTTGTCGATAAGCCTAATCCGATGTTATCGAAATTTTTATTGATAATTGAATAATTGGCAGCAAGACTTAAATGATTTCCAACTTTCAGATTGTACCCCAACGTAAAAGTAGGCTGAATTGTTTTTTTGAAAAACGTTGCATGCAATAATGCAGAAGCCGAACTTTTTTCATTGATCGTATAGTTAGTTCCTAAATAAACATGTGTTGGTAAATTCGTTGAATAGGAGTTGTTGTTCTCTTTTGCTTTATATGCATTTCCTAATGAATCCAGTACACCTTCTACATTGCTAGTTGAATCATTGATGAAGTCAGACATGTCGACACCATCGAAAAAATAACGACCCGCATCTGTCACGAAATTTTTAACATCGCTTTTCCATTTAATGTAACCGATATCAAGTATGCTTGTATTCATAGACCACTTGTCATTGAACTTGTACGTAGCGCCAAGGTCAGCTCCGAAGCCGCGGTTCTTAAGTTTGTTTACATAACTTCCCCAGCCAATGTCCTCAAATTGATCATAACCATCCGGATGATTAACAGGTGAGGATGTATTCACTGTAATATTTGTATTCAACTCCAAAGCGTAATCTGTTGCACTTGTTGTCAGACTTAAATCACCAAAAGTCGAACTGAAGTTTTCCATTCCGTATAGGTATTTCAACCTGATCCCAAGAGTTAGTTTTTCATTCATTTCTCTTGCCCAGCCAATTCCATATTCCCGAAAATGTGAGGCATCAAATCCAACTTTGCTAAAATCCA
>JAYUWA010000252.1:0-1857 GCA_043753795.1 Bacteroidota bacterium
TATTATGCTTGCAGACTTTAAGATTGAAGTACCATCCGTAGTAAAAGACAAAGTATCAAAAGAAGCAAAGATCACTGTTGATCTAAGTTTCCAGCCAATGGCTGCTAAATAAAGACAGGGTTTATAAATTAGGTGTTCATGTGGTTTGACTCCGCTCGGCAGGAATGTTGGGCGGGGTTTTTTAAATTAATAATGAGTGGAATTAAAAGAACTTTGCAACAAACCTATCTAGAGAATAAACATCCACCGAAAAAGGAATTGCCCACAACATCAGAACAAAAATAAAACGCGGGAAGTAATGTTGCATGTCCCACATGGCTTTGATGGAGGAGAATGAAATCGCTACGAAGAGCAAGTCAACGGAGAGGATTGCGAGGGTTGTAAATTTTAACAAACCAAGGAAGAGGAACAGACCGCCGATTAGTTCTGCGTATGATGAGATGGTGATAAGTGGCTTTAGTAAGGACTTAGGCCATATGGAAGGATTCATTGGATCGTCGAAGGTTCGAACGACGTTGGCTATCTTAATGCGGAAAATTTTGTCATAACCCTGAAAGAAAAAAAGCGATCCTGTTACCAGTCTTAGCATTAAGGTTACGATGTCAAGATTTTCCATTTGAGTATTGATTTAGTCAAAGCTACAAAAAATAATTTTCTTAATGAACTTCAATGACTGCAACATGATTGCGGCTGATAACTGATACCTTTAAAAATCAGCCATACTCCCATCACCATTGCTATGTAGGGGATTGCTAAGCGGATATAGCGCTGGAACTTGAAATTAAGAACCTGTCCGGTAAGAGTTAGAAATAACATCATTGGGACAGTACCTAAACCAAACAAAGCCATATAACCGGCGCTCCCTCCTACGCTTCCCATAGCGAGAGATGCTCCTAATGCGAGATAAACAAATCCACAGGGAAGAATTCCATTTGCTAAACCGATTCCCAATGATGAGTACTTTGAATCGGACTGCAGCATTTTTCTGAAAACTTTCTTGATTGAATTTGTCAGACTATACAAAAAACCGTTGAATGGTTTAAACTGTTTGCTGATCAAAGGTATTCCTGCGATCAACAAAATGGAAACACCTGAAACAATTGAAACCGTTTTTTGAAAACCTGTTAATGACAAAGATCTTCCAAATAATCCTATAACTGCACCTAACAATGCATAAGTAATGATACGACCGAAATTGTACAGCAACTTTCCCTGCAAAGCAAAACCATTCGTTCTCTTCGGCAAAGTAAGTGCGATCGGTCCGCACATACCTGCGCAATGGAAACTTCCCATGAAACCAAAAAGAAATGATGTCATTATCCACATAGCAGTGAAATTAATTCAGATTAATTTTTTCCTCTGTATAATATTCAGTCGGGCCATCTTTATAATTCACTTTAATGTTCCATCGTCCCGCTGCCATTGCATTTGAAGGAAGAGTTTGCATAAGATCTGAATTCAATTCAAGCGGAACTTCAAAGTCGTGAGATGAATTGTCAGGTTTAAAAAAAACAATTTTGCCTTCCAGTTTTGAATACCGGAATTTTTCAGGGAACTGAAAAGTAACATAGTTGTCTTTAGACGAAATTACCACAGGTTGACTAAGAGCCGCTGAATTATTCATCTTATCGATCTGCTGCTGATATTGAATTTCCAGATCATAATAATTCCTGCTTACCAGGTCTACATCATGTTGCGAACATTTATAAACAAGCGTTGTAATAAATGTGATGAACACCAGTATGAATACTAATATTCCAAAACCCCAGTTAAATTTTATTTTCATGAGCTTGCTTTTTTAATTTGATGATGGTCCTAAGAAGTTTGTTTTAATATTACTTACAACCATTCCATCTG
>JAYUWA010000253.1:0-1856 GCA_043753795.1 Bacteroidota bacterium
TTAATTTCTTTATGAACAGTCATTTTCTTTAGGATAGAATTGTATTTCTTCACCTCAAGACGTTCTGTTGTATTCTTTTTATTTTTCGTTGTGATGTAACGAGACATACCCGGCATTCCGCTGGTCTTGTGCTCTGTACATTCTAGAATCACCTGGATTCTGTTACCTTTCTTTGCCATGATAAAATTCCTTTTTTTTGATGTTTCCCGCCGCTTCGGCTCACGGATTATTTACGGGGCTGCAAATATAGGTAATCTTGTGAAATAAAAAAGCTTTTAACCTGATTTTTATGTTCTTTTCACCAATTATTTGTTCATATCCTGTTTTTTAACTTTTAGCTTTTCCAGCTCTTCAATAGTTCTGGGTGCTGACTCAGATAAATTGATCGGTCCGGAATCAGTTATCAGGATATCATCCTCTATGCGAACCCCGATATTCCACCATTTTGGGTCGCAATCGCTGTTTTCTTCGATATAAATTCCCGGCTCAACAGTAATAATAGATCCGCTTTTCAATGGACCTCTTGAGCCCGGATCATGCACGTCGAGACCTAAATAATGCGAAGTTCCGTGCATGAAATACTTATCAGATTCGGAAAGTTGTTTGGTAATTCCCAATTTGACAAGTCCATCGGCAATAACAGCCATAGCACCTTTATGGACATCAGTGAATGGATTTCCTTTTATACATGCGGCAATTCCTGCATTTTGTGCTTTCAAAACCAATTCATAAATAATTCTCTGTTCGGTAGTAAACTTTCTTCCAATAGGAATTGTGCGGGTAACATCTGCAGTGTAACCATGATATTCTGCGCCCATATCAAGCAGTATCAGATCAGAATCATTCATTGTCCTTCTGTTGGAAGTGTAATGCAAGATGACAGAGTTTTCTCTACTACCACAAATACTCGAATAGCCGAAAGTTTCAGCGCCATGCTTTTTAAATTCATATTCACCGATAGCCTGAATCTGGTATTCTGTCATTCCCGGACTTGCATTCTCCATCATAGACAAAAAACCTTTGCATGTCATCGAAACGGCTTGTTTCATCAAGACAATTTCTTCTTCAGTTTTCACTTCACGTAATTCCTGCATGATCTTATTCAAGGTAAATCCATCACCTCTATCCGGATTGCTGCTGATCACATTTTTAAATGTTTCATCAAGTTCGAACAGATCTGCGTTATCGTTCTTATCGTTTACAATTCCTTTGTGCATTTTTAAATGAAGTATCCTTAATGAAGAATCAGAAAATAATGACGATCGCTTTAGAAAATCTTCTGCATAAAAAACTGTCGATACACCTGAAATTATTTTTGCTCCTTCTATTCCTGCACGTCGTCCGTTCCAGATCTCTCTCGTCTTTTCCCGAGTTGGAACAAACAAAATTTCATGAATGAATTTATCATTGATCAAAATTGAATCCTTGTAAATTACCAAAACAGAATTAGGTTCATTGAAACCGGTGAGGTAATAAAAATTCGGATCCTGATGATAATCGTAATCGACATCATTGGAACGATTGCGTTCAGGATTTGCAAAGAATACTGCTACGCTATTTATCGGTAATTTATTTCTTACTGCTTCTCTTCGTCCTTGGTGAAATGATACCGGTAAAAAATCTTTTTCATATCTGTAGTATGAGAAATCTTGTCCAAATGAATTGAAGGCAATCAACAAGAAGAAACTCAGTTTTAAACTTCTATACATAATTCAAAATTAGGCAAAAAAAAAGCCGGTAAGAATACCGGCTTTGTTATATTATCTTAAGAGAATTAAATTGTCCCTTTACGGATAGCTTTTTCAATTGCAGCACTGATTCCCAATTTGTCAATTGTGCGAAGTGCTGAAGTCGAA
>JAYUWA010000254.1:0-5854 GCA_043753795.1 Bacteroidota bacterium
ACACAAGAACACTGAGAACAATAAGGCCACGGAATTCCGTGGCCTTATTGTTCTCAGTGTTCTTGTGTTAGACTTGATTCCTTTTAAAAATTCTCCCAAAAAACCCCTTCGGCTTCGAATCCTCATCATAATATCCATACCCATGATACCCATAACTATATCCATACCCATACCCATAGCGCTGATGATTTCCGGCGTCATTTAGTAGGATGCAAATATTTTTTACCTGTCCGGCTGTATAGTATGTGTTGATAGTCTTGATATAATCTTTCTTCGAATAATTTTCGCGAAGAATAAAGATGTTGATGTCAGCAAGATTCATAAGCATCATAGCATCACTTACAATTCCAACAGGCGGTGTATCGATGATAATGTAATCGTACATCTCACGCAATTCATTCATCAGATTGATCGTTTCTTTCTTCGCAAGTAACTCAGCAGGATTCGGTGGAACCGGTCCTGCAGGAATAATGTCGAGTCCGGGGACATTCGTTTTGCAGATCACGCTTTCAAGTGAACTTTTACCGATGAGATAAGTACTCACACCAATATCATTACTCACGCCAAGGTCCTGTACTAACTGCGGCTTGCGTAAATCCATTCCGACAATGATCACCTTATGACTTTGCAGTGAAAGAACTGCTGCCAGATTCAAAGTAGAAAAAGATTTCCCTTCTCCACCGACACTCGATGTGATTAATACGATCTTATGCTGATCAGAAAGTCCGAAGAACATCAGATTGGCGCGGATAGACCGGAAAGCTTCAGCGATAGACGATTTTGGTTTTGTAGAAACTACTAATCGCTCGCCAGTCGTATGATGACCAACAACACCTATGATTGGAGTCTTCGTCATCTTCTCAATATCTTCGCGGTTAGAGATCGTATTGCGGATATAACTCTGAAGTAAAATGATCAGCAATGGAACGATCAGGATCAACATCAAAGTAATAATTGCAACAGCTTTGCGATTGGGAATAACAGGAATGTCATTGACAGTTGCTGTATCCAAAACTTTATTGTCGCTTACTGCTGTTGCTTTAGCAATACCGGTCTCCGCTTTTTTCTGTAGAAGATAGACGTAAATGTTTTCATTGACAGTAAAGTTCCTTTGAATTGCTAACAATTCGCGTTCAATATTCGGAATCTTCCGGATATCATTCTCATATTTTGAAAGCTGTGAATTGATTCCCTGTAATCCGGTCTTGGTGAGATTTCGAAGATTATTGATACTTTCAACTAATGAACGTTTTGTTTGCCCGATCTGTTCGTCGATTACTTTTAGTGCCGGTGATTGTGCACTGGAGCCGTATGATAAACTCTTGCGTTTGTTTTGAAGTTCTTTTAACTTAGCGATCAGTTCAACCAGAGTAGGATCAGGATTATTAAGTGTAGAAGGAGAAAGTGATTCGAGATCAAGATTAGAAGTGATATATTCGTATAGGTAATCTAGCGACTTAAGATCGATCTCTGCCTTTACTCTTGTTTCATCGACAGAAGTTACCCGTTCAAGATATGCCTTTGATTCCTCGCTGAGATTAACCGTCCCTTTTGACTCTTTGAATTTCTGCAAATCAAGTTCAGTTGCATTTAGTGTTTTGGAGATCTCCTCCAATTGTTCGTCGACAAATTTTAAAGTCAATGCAGCAACCGATGATTTGTCTTTTACATCACGATTGATGTAAACTTTTCCTAGTGTATTCAGGAAGTCAACTGCCCGTTCTTTTATTTTGTCCTGAACACTGATCGTTACAATAGTAGCATCCTTGTTGATCGGTTCGATCTTCATTTTCTCGTTATAGTAAGCGAGAAGTTTGTTCATTGAATTTATTACAAAAGCATATTTTGTTTTCTGTGAATTGTCGAATGTGAAATCATTTTTAGAAATAGTGATTGTGAAATTCGGAGTGCGGATCTCATCGCCATAACTGTGCTTGTTGCTGTAATTATAATGAAAAGTTCTGTTATCAGCATCAAGTTCAAGTTGAAATGTATTTTCATCAATCGGTGTCAGCTTGAATTCTTCATCATAAACTCCATCGTTAACACGACTGACTGTAACAGCGAAAGGAGCATTTTTATACACAGGATAACTGAAAATGCTCGACTTGTCGAAGTAGCTTACACCGAGATTTAATTCATTGATGGTTTCTTCAAGAACAGAACGCGAGCGGAGGATTCCAATTTCTGTTGCTATGTTTTTTGTATTCCCTAACAGATCTCCGGTCAGGATATCTTCGATATTCTTTGAAGTGTTCTTCGAATCTTTAATTAAAACACTGGAAGTAGCTTCATAGACAGGTAGAGTGAAACGAGTGTAAAGAAAGGCGCCAATTACAAAAATGATAAAAGAAAATATAAAATAATGCCACTTCTTCCGGATACTCCCAAAGAGTAAACGAAGATCTATTTCGTCATCATTTATCCGTTGGTTGTCGGAATTGGTTCTCATCAATTTTATTTATTGGTATTGGTAATTAAAAATGTCATTACAATAACAGTGGTTGTAAGTATAGAAGTGAAGACCGTGACAGAAGGACTTATACTCTGAAAGGCTTTTCTTTTTATCGGTGAAATATAAATTACATCGTCTGGGTGTAAAAAATAAGTATCAGCAGTAATTGAATTAGCATCTGTCAAATCGATATAAAAATCTTTCGTCTGATTGTTTTCAGTTCGGATCAAATGGACATTTTTTCTATCGCCAAATTGAGTAAGATCACCGCCCAAACCCAGTACTTCCAGCAATGTTGCTTTTTCATTCATGATCGGATACGTTCCAGGCTTATTGACTTCCCCGAGTATCGTTACCTTGAAATTTAATTTTTTTACTGTTACGATCGGTTCATCGATAAATTCTTTGAATTTCGTTTCAAGCAAACTAACTGCTTCCGGAATTGTAAGTCCGGTTAAATTCACTTGTCCGATAAGCGGAAGCTTCAATTCACCTTTTTCATTCACAACAAATCCTTTTTCGTAAGCAGATCTGTTATCGCTCACAGGCTTATCGAAACCGGTAGCTAAATATGGATAAGCTTCTGCATTGATAGTAAAAATACTGATGCCAAGGATATCGTTCGGATAAATTCTAAGTTTAGAATTTGCATCCTGTTGCAAGGAAGGAGTTTTCCCTTGAAAATAAATTACATTTTTTTGCGAAGTACATCCTATCAAAAGTACCAGTGATATTCCAATTATAAAACGAAGGATGCTGTGCATTTTTTTTCTTTTGTTTAAGAGGTTTAAAGGGGTTAAAGAGTTTAAAGTGTTTCGATGCATCTCAAACACCTTAAACTCTTTAAACCCATTAAAGCATTATTCTTTCAAACTACTTCCCTATAATCGCCCTTGCAATAACGATCTTCTGAACCTCACTAGTACCTTCGTAGATCTGAGTGATCTTTGCATCGCGCATTAAGCGTTCAACATGGAATTCTTTTACGTATCCATATCCACCGTGAACCTGAACTGCTTCTATTGTTGTATCCATTGCAACTTGCGAGGCAAATAGTTTTGCCATGGCAGCAGAAAGTGTGTAGTCGAGACCCTGATCTTTGGTCCATGCCGCTTTATAACATAACAGACGAGCTGCTTCAATATTCGTTGCCATATCAGCAAGTTTAAATTGAATTGCCTGGTGTTGAGAAATTGGAACACCAAATGCTTTACGTTCTTTAGAATATTGCAATGCTAATTCATATGCGCCGCCGGCAATTCCCAATGCCTGAGCAGCAATCCCGATACGGCCACCGGTCAATGTTTTCATAGCGAACTTGAATCCGAAGCCATCTTCACCGATGCGATTTGCTTTTGGAACTTTCACATCGGTGAACATCAATGAATGGGTATCACTTCCACGAATCCCAAGTTTATTTTCTTTCGGTCCGATTGTAAATCCGGGTGCACCTTTTTCAATGATGAGTGCGTTAATGCCTTTGTGGCCTTTTGCAACATCAGTTTGTGCCATTACAATATATACAGAAGCATTCGATCCATTGGTGATCCAGTTTTTTGTACCGTTCAGAACATAGTGGTCACCTGCATCGATTGCTGTTGTTGCCTGAGATGTTGCATCTGATCCGGCTTCTGGTTCAGACAAACAAAACGCACCGATGATCTCACCCTTTGCTAAGGGCACTAAATATTTTAATTTTTGTTCTTCATTGCCAAATGTTTCAAGTCCCCAGCAAACAAGCGAATTATTCACAGACATTACAACCGAAGCTGATGCATCCACTTTTGAAATTTCTTCCATTGCAAGAACGTATGAAATGGCATCCATTCCGCCGCCGCCGTATTTTGGACTAACCATCATTCCCATCAATCCGAGCTCACCCATTTTTTTGATTTGCTCTGCAGGAAATTTTTGAAGTTCGTCACGTTCGATAACTCCGGGTTTTAATTCATTCTGTGCAAAATCACGTGCCGCCTGACGGATCATTAAATGTTCTTCGCTTAGTTCGAAATTCATATTTTGCTTGATTATTCCGCTATTTAGAGCGGATTTGTAGAGATTCTTGTTTTTTTATTAAGGACGACAAACCTACTCGTTTTAGACGTTATTCACAAACCTTATATACCATGGTAAGTCACTCATTTGCATTGAATTTGGTCAATTGTTGAAATTTTGTGAATTACCTTTTCGACGAGAATTCAACAATCTCAATATCTTCGCCGTAATGGCACTTAAAAAATATAATGTGATCGGGTTAATGTCCGGCACTTCTCTTGACGGGGTTGATCTTGCGTTTTGCACTTTTGAATATGAATTTAATTGGAAATTTCAATTCCACTTTGGAAAGACTATTCCATACGACAATCAATGGAAGGAAAAGTTAAAGACAGCGCAATTCCTATCTCCGGATGAACTCAAAACACTAGACATAGAATTTGGGACCTACCTGGGGTTATTGGTAAAAGATTTTATTGAAGAAAAAAATATCGAAGTGGATTTTGTCTCTTCTCACGGACATACCATACATCATCAGCCGCAAAAAGGAATTACAGTACAAATCGGATCAGGTGAAGAAATAAAAAAAGCATCAGGTAAAACTGTTGTTTGTGATTTCAGAAAAGGAGATGTTGCCTTAGGTGGTCAGGGTGCACCTTTGGTTCCAATCGGCGATAAACTACTTTTTTCACAAATGGATTACTGCCTTAATCTTGGCGGCATTGCTAATATTTCATTTGAAAGAAATAGTGAAAGATTAGCATTTGATATTTGCGCATGCAATATTGTATTGAATGAACTAGTTACAGAACGTGAACTAAATTACGATGAAGATGGTGAACTTGCACGTGTAGGAAAATTGAACAAAGCACTGCTTGATGAATTAAATCTAATCGACTTTTATAAAAAGCCATTTCCAAAATCTCTGGGACGGGAAGATATAGAAAGTTCAATATTCCTGATCCTGAAAAAATATGAGATCAGTCTGGAAGACCGATTAAATACTTTCTGCAAACACATTGCGATCCAGATCAGCGAAGTTTTAAGTAAGGAGATTTCAGATGCTAAAATGCTGATCACCGGCGGCGGAACATTAAATAAATTTTTACTGGAATGTATAGAAGACAAATGCAATTTGAAAATTGTAATTCCTCCAAAAGATATTATTGACTTCAAGGAAGCGATCATATTTGCTTTTCTTGGAGTTTTAAGAATGAGAAATGAAGTCAATTGTTTGAAAAGTGTTACTGGTGCCTCCGTAGATTCAAGCGGAGGAGACATTTTTTTTATCGAATAACGAATAACGAATAACTAACCCGTTGTTCGAAATTATTGCCCCTCGACTTCGCTCGGGGACCGTCTTATAAGAGGTAATGTGTGAATTTTTTGCGAAGAAAATTTAAC
>JAYUWA010000255.1:0-1851 GCA_043753795.1 Bacteroidota bacterium
TGTTTCTGATGGTGGCGTTGTCGGGGATGACGTACGGCCAAGTAGCAGCAATACTGGTTGAGATGTTTCCAGCCAAAATCCGCTACACGTCGATGTCCATACCATAAACTAATTTTCCAACACCTGCAGTCAGAACAAAATTCACGTTTTTGGGAATATCCAAAACTGTCATTGAATTTGTATCAGGAGCGCCTGAGGCTGTTGTCCCTTCAGACATAAACTCATTCAGATCGATCTGAGAAGATTTCAGATTTATTGAACCAACAATAGTTTCATCCTTCAATGCATACGCTAGGAAGTTTTCGAGAGACCCGGTAGCATTGAAATCACTTTTACCGATCTTCGCATTGAATGCTTCAAGAGCTACTTTCGCCGGATTGAATGCCAAACGAAGAGTATTTATTTGTAGTGGTTCTTTCATTGTCGGATTTCCGTAATTCATATTTGCAATTGCAAAATTTCCCGATGCAGTGAACTGGTCAAATTTCTTCTGTTCGATTGCAGACATTCTGCCTTTAGCAGTTACGTCTGCAGTGATGATACCTGTAAGTGAAGTACCTTTTTCAAGCGGAACGATCTTCTGAATTCCTGAAAGATCAATTTTGCCTTTCATAAATGCATCAATATTCGGATCGCTGATTGGAGTAGTTAAAGATAAGCGTGCATCAAAAGGATCATTGTTAACTTCAACATGGAATTTTGAAAGATTGATCGATGTATGATCAGGAATACCATCAGGATTATTAATTGCAAGATCAACGTTTACATTATTTACAGAAGAAGGTAACGATGGATACTTGAACATTCCATTATTTATTTTCAGATCAAGTCCGAAGCCCGGCATAGATTTGCCATTGAAACGACCTTTGATAAAACCACCTAATCCCATCGTACCGGAAGATTTCAGATCTTTAAATTCTGTTGAATAAACAGCAGGTATCATAGAAATAAAATTCTTGAATTCAGATTGCGCTGCTGCAAATTTCAAGTCGATGTCGATGTTAGTATCCGGCATCATGACCCATCCTGAGAAATCAAGAAACAATTCATTCAACTGAATTTTATTATTCTTAAAAGTGAAACGCATCTCTTTCATATTCATGTCAAGATCTGCATCAATCTTTGCTTTCGCTTTATTGATATAATTCACACCGCCATACACCATATCAGTCTTAGCGACTTCAGTAGTTGTTCTCAATTCAAAAAGGTCTTGTGTAAAATCCCCGCTACCGGAATGATTTACATTGTCAAGCCTTAGAAAGAAAGGCATTGTCTTATCATCATAAACGATCAGACCATTTGAAATAGAATATTTCTGCAAGGACGCTTTAAATGTTGAAGGCTTCTCTGCTCCTGCCGGTTCAGCACTTGGCTTTGCAATATCCCAATTCGCTTTTCCCGCTTCATTCACCAGAAAATACATTACCGGAGCGTCAATACCGACTTTTCTGATGCTGATCTGATCACCTTTGATAACACTCATTACATCGATTGTAAGATCGAGTTGTTTAGCAAAGATCAATGTGTCTCCTGCAAATGGAGCAACATTTATAACTGAAAGATTATTTACACGTAGCGAAAAATTTGGAAAATTTCGGATCAATGAAAGATCGAAATCACCAAAGTCTACTTTTGCATTAATACTTTTGTTAGTCTCTTCTTTTACCATTGCCACAATTTTTCCTTTGAAAATAAATGGCACTGAAATCAGAACTACCAGTAAAATGACAATAAAGATTGCAATAATTTTGAATAATTTTTTCATTTTGAATGTGATGTTTATTTCGTTTTATAATTATAATAATTTACTGTTGCGGTTTCTTAATAAATGATCAGCTAATGTAAGAGCTG
>JAYUWA010000256.1:0-1850 GCA_043753795.1 Bacteroidota bacterium
GTCTAAAAAAAGTGTATTTCCATCGCCGATGTTACTTCCATACAAGTAAAGAAATCCTTTCGCCGTATCGCAATGTAAAGCGTGAATGCTATTAAGCTGACCATTGATTGCACCATCGCCTGTATAATAAGTTGTGTTAACTGAAACAGGAAGATTCGTCATGTCAATGATCTGCAAACCACCACCTCCTTCAGTTGTTACATAAGCAACATTTCTGTATGTCTTCACTTCTCTCCAACTGTTATTGGGACCGTTAACATCTACTGCAACGGTTGGATTATCAGGGTCAGTTACATCAACTATTGAAAGTCCGAAATCAGTCCCGACTAAAGCGTATTCATTTCCTAAAGGATCTGCATAGCCACCGATATTTGCCAATCCATCTGGATCATAAGGTACATTCGAACGGAATTGGATATTCTGTGCTGAGGTACTGAGAGTCAAAGCAAAAAATCCTGCTAATAGTAATTTTAATTTCATGTTAATTTGAATTTTGGTTGTCAAAAGTGTACTTATTTTATGAATTTTCAATGTTTTTACTCCAAATTTTAACCTCAAAGTCCGGAAATATGACACTGAGGTTAGAATGTCCGGAAATCGTAAATCTAATGAACAATTGCCTGTGGGAAAATATTCTTGGTTTTTAATTCAAAATAGTTACTTTTGCCTTGAACAGGAGCTAAAACGAAGCATTTTTGCTGTTTGCAGAAATGTATATTTTTAGAATTACCTGAGTCGTTTCATCAGTTATTAAAATTATACCAAAGTGGATTTATTCGAAAAATTAAAGAAGAACCGTGGTCCGATCGGACAACATGCAAAAGACTCTCATGGCTATTTTACTTTTCCAAAGTTAGAAGGTGATATCGGCACACGCATGGTTTTTCGCGGTAAGGAGCGTTTGATTTGGTCATTGAATAATTATTTAGGACTTGCAAATCATCCTGAAGTCAGAAAAGCAGATAACGAAGGTGCAGTGAAATATGGTTTTGCTTCGCCAATGGGTGCTCGTATGATGTCAGGAAATACAAATCAGCATGAGCAATTGGAAAATGAACTTTCTTCCTTTATGGGAAAGGAAGATACTATTCTACTGAACTTCGGTTATCAGGGAATGGTTTCAGCAATTGATTGTCTTGTTGATCGTCACGATGTTATTGTTTACGATAGCGAAAGTCATGCATGTATCATTGATGGAGTTCGGTTGCACATGGGAAAACGTTTTGTATTCCCACATAATGACATTACAAATTGTGAAAAGCAATTGGAGCGTGCAACACGTATTGTTGAAGAATCAGGTGGATCGATCTTATTGATCACTGAGGGTGTATTTGGAATGAGTGGTGATATGGGGCGTTTGAAAGACATCGTCGAATTGAAAAAGAAATTCCAGTTCCGGTTATTTGTTGATGATGCTCATGGATTTGGGACAATGGGAAAAACCGGTTCAGGTGTGGGAGAAGAACAAGGTGTCAATGATGAGATCGATATTTACTTTGGAACATTTGCAAAGAGTATGGCTATGATCGGCGGGTTTATTTCCAGTCGTGAAGACATCGTTGAATATCTTCGTTATAACATGCGTTCGCAGATCTTTGCTAAATCAATGCCTTCAGCGTTGGTGATCGGAGCTTTGAAACGTCTGGAGTTGTTGCGTTCAAAACCTGAATTGAAAGAAAATCTTTGGAAAATCGTCAATGCGCTTCAATCAGGATTGAAAGATGCCGGCTTTAACATTGGCAAAACACAATCACCGGTTACGCCGGTCTTTATGAACGGTACAATTGGCGAGGCTACCAATCTGATCTACGATATGCGCGAGAACTATGATATCTTCTGTTCAATGGTCG
>JAYUWA010000257.1:0-1848 GCA_043753795.1 Bacteroidota bacterium
ATTGCAGGTACAGTAACTTAATTTTGACAGAGATTAGACCGGGATTTAGTTGATTATTAGATTACCTGGATTATTGTCTCCTGAAAATCCCTAAATCACTAAAATCCCGGTTCTGACTTTATTTTTTTAGGAGGAGATGCTCCTTCAATTCTCCATAATCAGCCTCCATCAGATGTGCGACTTTAGTTTTGTTACGGAGTTTTTCGAGCGCTTCGGGAATTTCGATCTTTATCTTTAGAGCCTTCTCTACGCTGTCACTGAATTTAGCAGGATGAGCAGTCTCCAGAATCACACCAATACTATCAGGGTTTTCCTTTTGATATTCTAACCAACCAAGATATCCCACTGCTCCATGTGGATCAAGAATATATCCGGTCTTTTCGAAAACATCATTCATGACAGCCTTCGTTTGTTCATCAGTAAAACTATAACCATTGATCGCACTTTTTATATCTGTCCAGCTATTGCCAAATAGTTCAATAATCCGAGGAAAATTACTTGGGTTACCAACATCCATTGCATTTGAAATTGTTGCAGCGCTTGCGCGCGGAGTGAATTCACCCTTACTCAGATATTGCGGAACAACATCATTGATATTTGTAGCAGCAACAAAATGCTCAACAGGTAATCCCATTTTTCTGGCGATCAATCCTGCAGTCAAATTTCCAAAATTTCCACTCGGAACAACAAAGACTACATTCTCTTTCGAAGGTAATTTTCTGAATGCTTCAAAGTAGTAAACAGTCTGCGGGATAAGTCTGGCGATGTTAATGCTGTTTGCAGATGCTAACCGGTAAACTTCATTTAACTCCGGATCAAGGAAAGCTTGTTTCACCAATCGCTGACAGTCGTCGAATGTACCTTTCACTTCTATTGCATGAATATTATTTCCATAGGTAGTAAGTTGCTTTTCCTGGAGCTCGCTGACTCCGCCTGACGGATAGAGGATATAAACTTCAATCCCATCGACATTAAAAAAACCATCGGCTACTGCTCCACCGGTATCGCCTGATGTAGCAACTAGGATAGTTAAAGGAGTAGTATGCTTGCGATTGAGGTAAGACATTATTCTCGACATGAATCGTGCACCAAAATCCTTGAACGCTAAAGTCGGTCCATGAAATAATTCACAGACAAAAGTATCTTTTTGAACGTTGACAACATTCACAGGAAAATTAAACGCTTCTTCACAGATCTTTTTTAGAATGTCTTCGGGAATATCGTCGCCTAACAAAGTTTTTGCAATTTCATAACCGATTGAAGCAACATTTTCATTCTTCAAGTTCAGCAGAAATTCAGGTCGAAGTTGTTTGATCTTTTCCGGCATAAAAAGTCCGTTGTCAGGAGGCAAACTAAGCAGCACTGCTTCTTCCAGACTATATGATGTAATTTTATTTTTGGTAGAAAAATATTTCACGATATCGAATTAAGATTTCAATTTAACAACACCTTTTGTATTAACAGCAGAAATGTATGCTGTACATTTTATTTTATACTTTTTGAATTGATATTTCATAGCATAAGCTATTTCATCAGCTTCCTTTTTCCCTTCAGCCATTGCAAATACAGAAGGGCCTGAACCACTGATACTGCAAGCCACTGCTCCTGCAAATAGTGCAGCACTTTTCACTTCCTCAAAATGCGGAATCAATGCTGCACGATGAGGTTCAGCTACATGATCAACTACAGAACGAGCGATCAGATCGAAATCATTTGTATACAAACCTGCAGTGAATGCAGCAGTATTTGCCCATTGGGAAATACCGGTAGACATGTCAATTTTACGGGGAAGAACAGCTCTGGAATCTTTCGTCAGCACTTCTACTTCCGGATGAACAACTACCAGCA
>JAYUWA010000258.1:0-17446 GCA_043753795.1 Bacteroidota bacterium
GTGTAGTCTGCAGACTACACCCCAACGTCAAAGGCCGTGCTAAAAAAATTACTGCCTGACATTCCGGAAATGATAAATCAAATAGATACTCGCACTGAATAAAAAGAATGCTCCGATCTGATGGATCGAAGCCATTACAATATTTGCCTGAGTGAGAATGGTAATTACACCAAGTAAAAACTGAATGCCTATTGCAGCAATGAGGATGTTGATTCCTTTTTTTTGAAATTTGTTTAACTTTTCTTTTCCTGATTCAACATAAAACCATGCTACAAGAAAAAGTAAAGTGAATGCAAGAAATCTGTGGATGAACTGGACTGTTACCGGATTATCAAATATGTTTATCCATGTAGGTTGCATGGCGTTCATTCCTGTTGGAATTACTTGTCCGCTCATCAAAGGAAATGTACTATGAATTTTCCCTGCATGGAGTCCGGCGACAAATGCACCGTAGATGATCTGAATAGACAACACAACAAAAATCAATTTATTTAATGATGCCGGCTTATTATTTTTTATGCTTTCACTTTTCTCCGTGTAGATAATTTCCAGTGCATAATAAAAAGTAAAGGCAAACGTAATGAAGGCAAACATCAGATGGATGGCGAGCCGGATATGACTAACGCTGGTGCGTTCTGCCAGTCCGCTGCTAACCATAAACCATCCCAGAAATCCTTGAATGCCTCCAAGCAAAAAAAGGAAGAGCATTTTTTTTATTGTAACTGAATCGAATTTTTTCTTTACCAGAAACCAGAGGAATGGAATGATAAATACAATTCCGATTACTCTGCCCAGTTGACGATGAATATACTCCCACCAGTAAATAGCTTTGAAATCGGAGAGTTCGAAATGATAGTTGACTTTTTGAAATTGCGGGATCTGCTGATATTTTTCAAATGCAATATTCCATTCTGCTTCATTGAGCGGAGGAATGGCGCCCATGATAGGCTTCCATTCTGTTATCGAGAGTCCTGACCCTGTTAATCTGGTTATACCACCGATCACTACCATTGCGAAGATCAAAAAGCAACCGCTGAAAAGCCAGATTGCAATTTGCTTATTGTTCGATTTCATGATAAGAAAACAAGGCGGATTAAAATTAGTTAAGCAAAGTCAATAAAAAAAACTTCGCCGGAATCTACTAATCGTACTTCTGTTTAACAAACCAACGATCGTTGATCGTAAAACCAAAAGTAAACTTGTAATATTTTTCCTGAATTGGATTTACACTTGCTTTACCGCGTTGTCCGGCTTCTGCAGAAATATGTAAATGAGTTCCTGCTCGTCTGATTGGAAGACCAAGTCCGATTGATACGCCAATATCCATAATATTTTCTGAACCCACCTTCAGATAAGTTTGTTCATAATGGAATCCTGCGCGATACGAAACAAAGTTTCCATAACCTCTCAAAGCACGGTCGTTTGGTGTTAACTGAACTCCCACTGCCACTTTCCAACTGTCAACTAAAGAATCTTGAGCATCCAGGAACTTGAAATCACTCCATTTTTGAATAGAATAATCAGCTCCGATCAACCATTTACTTCCTTTCTTCAAAGTGAAACCGAAACCAACACTCATGGGCAGAGTAATTTTCTTCTGATTTCCGAAACTATATAGCGCTGTATCACGGATCAGGATCTGATCTGCTGAGGAAATGCTAAAATATCTGAAAGATGAAACAGTACGTGTCGCTCTTGCTCTTAAATCAGCGGTAGGGCTTCCGGTAATTCCAAACAACAAACTCCAGTCACTTTTCTTTTTTCGTTCGACAACTTTATTCCGAAGATCAGTTGCCTGAGCGATATCCTGATTGATTGAATTTTTAAGATCGTAAGAAGCATTTGGATCAGAAGATATTATTCTGCCTAATGAATCCTTCAGCACTTTAATTTGATTTTCGTACATGATAAGAGAATCCGACTTTGCGAATTTCAAACTATCGAAAGCGTACTGCAAGCCGAATTTAAAATGAAACCAACCGATCGAAGTACTTGCATTATCGAGAGTATTCATGTACATAATAGTACGATATTCGACTGTACGATTTTGATTAATGACACCGAATAAATATTCAACATCAAATCCGGCAGATAATTTTTTACCGAATTTCTTTCCTGTTCCCATATGAAAACTATTCAATCCACCGGAACCTTTGTACGTTCTGATCTCTTCATCACCAAAAGGTGTTGTACTATTTTCCTGAATGCTATATCCGACTTTAGAAAAAGGTTTTAATCCGAAACCCATAGCCCAATTATCAGGGATAATAGGAAATGCGAAATCGAAATATGCCAGAGAGATGTTGTTCGTATTTTGTTTAACGGTAAGTGTGCTTAATTCAGTCTGACTGTAGTTTACACCACCTTCGAAAGTTGTGTACCAGATCTTAGAATAAGCTGCCGGATTCCCGGGATTGATCATAAACGGTTGCGCCATTCCTATTTCCAGTCCGCCCATACCCAGATTTCGGGCAAAAGTAGTTCCGGTGATTTCACCTATTCCATAACGTGAATAAGGTGAGCTCGTGGCATTTTGCGCATTGCTACTGAAAGAAATTAAAAGAAGCAGCGAGGTGAATAAAACTGAAGCTCTTTTATTTAGAGTGATTGTACTTGATAATTTCATTTAAACCAATGTTTACTAGATCGGAGGCGGCAAAGATGCTTAAATTAAGTTGACCTGCAAAACGATGAGCATCGCCACCGGTCAGAATGACTTTAAGCTGATCGTATTCTGTTTTATAACGGCTGACTATTCCTTTGATTTCTTCAGTCATTCCATTAAAAACGCCAGACTGAATTGCCTTAACGGTAGAATTGCCGATCAATTTGCCTTTCGTATCAATTTCGACAAGTGGCAGAGCGTCCGTCAATTTATTTAAAGCTATAAACCTCATTCTGAGGCCCGGACTGATGCTCCCGCCAAGGTATTGCTTTTTAGAATTCACAAAATCGTACTTGATGCATGTTCCGGAATCTATAATCAGCACATTATCACCGGGAAAGAGAAAACTTCCTGCAATTGCATTGGCCAGACGATCTTTCCCAAGGGTTTTAGGAGTTGTGTAAAAGTTTTTTATTGGAATTTTAACAGAGTGCGAAAACTGCTTGACTTTAAAAATTTTCAGCTGATTTTTCAGTGAAGGTTTCAAAGAAACTACTGAAGAAAGCAAAGCAAATTCAATTTCAAACGACTTGAAAAGTTGTTGTAAATAGCGTGTGCTTAGCGACTTGCAGACATCTCTATAGACAATGTCGTTGTCCTGGAAAATTATGGTCTTACAATATGAGTTTCCCAGATCGATCGTCAGATTCATCAGAATTAATTTAATGCAATGTAGGTAAAGGCTGAAAAATAAGTGCGAATTCTAAGAATTAAAGGGAAAAACATTTTGGCAGTTTTAATTTTTTTCTACTTTTGCGCCACCATTAAGGTGATGTAGCTCAGTTGGTAGAGCAAAGGACTGAAAATCCTTGTGTCGATGGTTCGATTCCATTCATCACCACTAGTTTTAAATTCAGTTCATGAAAAACGTTGACAAAGGCATTAAGTTTGATCGTGTTCTTTTGATAGATGATAACGACATTGACAATTTTATCAATGAGCGTATGATCACGACCAACTCCTTTTCGAAGATGGTCATCGTTAAAAACAGCGGCGAATCAGCATTACAATTTCTGAGAGACAACAGCGAGAATGCTGATGTATTACCGCAGGTAATATTTCTGGATCTTAACATGCCTGTCATGGATGGATTTGCATTCCTGGAGGAATATGAATCGCTTCCTGCTTCAATCCGCACAAGCTGCAAAGTGATTGTTCTATCATCCTCGATCAGTCCGGAAGACATCAATCGCGCATCTACGAATCAATATGTAGTGAAGTATGTGAATAAGCCTTTGAATGAAAAATATCTGGAGGCGATTAATTTTTAATTGAATATTGAAATTAGAGATTAAGTAACATAACAAAAATGCTTTCTGAAATCCAGAAGGCATTTTTGTTTTATGATGTCTAAGGAGAGTACGTAAGTATTGACTCTAAGATTCCAAGCGGGGGTAAGGACGATGAAAGCATGAAAGAAGAATTTGCGAGCCTAATTGAACATATTGATAGCTGGAAAACAATTTATAAAAGAACGGCGCGGCGATAAATTATATTTTGTACTTTCCATCTCTGAAATTTCAGCAAATCATGCTCCATTCTATTCAATTATTTTCGAAAAAATTTTGTGTAAAATTTATTTTATGTCTTCTACTTTCATTTAATTCAAACTCCTCAATTATATTTTCACAAATCCCGGATCTGGATTGGGTATTAAATTATGGCAACGACAGTACTGACTATGCTAATCATATAATAATAGATAACTCCGAAAACATTATAATAGCAGGTGGATTCAAAGGAACTATTGATCTTGATCCCGGTCCTGACTCGGTAAAATTTACTGCTTCATTTGATCCATTTTACACGACATATATTTCAAAATTTTCACCTAATGGAATTTTATTAAAAGCAGGTGTTATTAATTTCACCCTTTATAAAATGTCATTAGATAAAAATAATAATTTATATTTAGTAGGAGAAGGCAGTACTAATACAGATTTTAATCCTGATACTGCAACTATTGACACAGGCTATACAATAGGTAACTTTATTGTTAAACTTGATTCAATGCTGAATTTTCAATGGGTCAAACGCATTGGATTCGCAGACGCTTTCTTACTTAACATAGATTCCAGTGCTAACTTATTCATTGGAGGACGATTAAATGCCGATAGCATCAACATTGATCTTGCCGACACAATTGATTTTCCTTTATACGGAGAAGAAACAGCATTTTTTTTAAAAGTGGACTCTTCCGGAAATTTCAAATGGGCCAGGCATTTCAGGAGCTTGAATCCGGGAATAATTAGCGGAACAAATATTTCATCCATAGATTTTGAATCAACAGGAAATTTGATTTTAACAGGCACCTTTATCGATTCTGTGGACTTTGACCCTGATAGCACTTCAGAATATTTTTTAAATGATAATAATACTGCCTTTGGCGCTTTTCTACTAAAATTAAATCCTGATGGAAATTTTATCTGGGTATTAAAAATCGGAGATGGCGGGACCGCTGACTGTGAAAATGTAAAACTCGATAACTCTGGTAATATATACATCGTGGGGATATTTCTTTCAAGGACCGATTTTAATCCTGATCCCATTGACACTTTTTACGTGACGGCTGCCGGCTTGTACGATACCTATATTTTAAAACTTGATTCTGCCGGGCAATTTATTTTTGTGAAGCAGATCAAGGGAAATGATGCTGTTACTCCTAATGATTTTCTCCTTGACTCCATTAATAATATTTATGTTTTAGGAAACTTTAATACTTCAACCGATTTTAATCCTGATACACCATTTCCATTTGTAATAGTTCCTCAAGGCGATAAAGATGGCTTTATTTGTAAATTAGATTCCAATGGAAATTTTATAGATGCAAGAAGTATTGGAAGTATAAGAGCTGATATTATGAGTGATGCTTATATCGATTCAAATGGTAAATTATATATTGTTGGAAGCTTTAGTGATGGGTGTGATCTTGACCCTAATCCATTGAACATTCTTTCAACTCCTTCTAATGGTAAAATCGATTCTTACCTAATGAAATTGGGAACCTTCAACACATCAATTCATGAAGTAGGCACTAAAATAAAACAACAATTATATCCAAATCCAACTACTAAAGAATTCGCAATTAATACTTCAGAAAAAATTTCAGCTATTTATGATTCAAATGGAAGGCTAGCAGAAATAATCAATTCGAAAAAAAATAACGAATCAATTAATATTGAAAAGTACAAAAAAGGAATTTATTTGATCAAAATTATTTCAGAAAGCAAGGTATATTTTGAAAAATTGATCATTCAATAAAAATCATTTACCTCCGCTCGGCGATTTCTTTAGCTTCCGCACTTCCCTTACGTAAAACAGTAGTGAGATTCCGCTGGGAATTTACAAGGCCATCTCTTTTTTCAATTTCAAACTAAAAAAACAAATTATTTGTGTGATTCCAAAAACAGTTGGACTACCAAATTCTTTCGAGTCTGAATCTATAATTAAAGAGCGTATTTTATAGTATAGAACTGAACAATAATGGATAGTGTTTTAATTTAATGCACCTGCCTGAAACCAAAAACGCCCTCTGATTTTTCAGAAGGCGTTTTAGTTATGTAGTAATCTAATTTCTAATCTCTAACTACAATATAAAATCAATCCTTGATCGGATTCGCCATCTTACGAATCATCGCATCATCCAGTTTTACATACCATAACATACGGCCGGGACCTTGGTTTGCTTTCTGGAATGCATCATAGATCTCATTCAGCTTTTTAACTTTTTTACGGAACTCTTCGGGCTTGATAGCTGCTTTCAACATCTTGATAAAGATCGAAGCCGGCTCGTATAGAGTTTCGTCTTCTGTGATCTGACGTTTTACCGATTGAAGCAATTGAGAACAAAGTCCGTCTTCACCCATATAGCAATATTGCATTGCCTGGAATAATTTGTATTCAACATCAGTGAAAGTAAATTTCTTCATCGACAATTCGTTTCTCAGGTTATTCAGGATACGTGCTGCTCCTGAGAAATCACCTTCGTAGAATTTACCTATTGCAAGGAATCTGCGGAAAGAAACGTGAGGATATGGTTCGTTGATGTTTGTATCGAAGTTAGCATCAAGTTCTGTGTTCTGATCGATCAATTCCGGAACATTTCCATTGACAAGGAATCGTTCAACTTTGGAATGTAAAAATTGTGTTACATAAAAACTGAATACCGGTTTGAAAGCGATCTCAGGAGCGTTACCATTGATCTGACGGTAGTAATGATCAGCACGAACGGCATTTCCTGTTTTCTGATAGTATTCGAAATATAAATAGTCAACTAAGAATTTAATGCTTTGATAGAAAGTGTCCATTTCATATTTATCAAAATTCTTTTTGATCTGCTGAAGAATGGTATCAACTTCTATTTCTAATGATTTAAGGTTTTCGGATTTTGTGAAGACACACATGTAATAGATACGAACGATGTTGTACATTACTGATAAGCGGTGTCCTTGATATAATTCAGAGATGTTTGTCAGTTCACGCAAAGATGCCTGAACAGCTTCACGATCTCTTTCGTCTTTTGTTAAAAGATAATTTCCTGTACGTTTTACAAAATCATAAAATAAGTCTTCTGCTTTAACCACTGCCAGGCTGAAAGCAACGTGACGATTATATTCTTTTTCATAGTAATCATAATCACCATTGAACATACTTAGACGTGCAAGAGCTTTATATACTACGATTAGTTCGTTTGATAGATCGTACTCTATTAGTTGTTTCTCCAGATTTTTAAGTGCACGGATTGCAACCTCGCGATCATTTCCAAAAACCATTGCCGGCACCATCGATACTTTATCTTTAAGTGCGCTGATCGGATTTTTAACATTCTGAGCAAGGTATTGAGCGATACGTTCGTTCAATCTTGACTTTAAAGTATAGTAAGTACTTGGATTAACCTGAAGAAGTTCCATCATCTGCGTTTCATCGTAGTTGTTCTTTCTTGCAGATTCCAACACTAAGTAAGGCTTATTGTTTTTCCGGCCAGCAACGGCAGAAAGCAATTCCTGGTATTCAGCGTCATTTAATTTTTTGATGGTCTTGTTTAATGTTTCCATAATTATCGAGGCAGTTTATGTATGATTTTATAAAGGGTTTAACGGCGAGAAAATCTATTTGGATACAGTTTGAGGGTTTTTCACAGTTACTACTACAAATTCCGACTTTTTATGATGCATTTCTTTGAATTTGCCTCAAAAATGGCTTTCGCAAAGTTTAAAAGTCTTCTCCCAATCAAAAATATTTTTTGACTAAAAACATTGAAATCTTACAGTTGTAAGAAGGCTATTAGATTCTAAAAACAACAGGTACCTCTATTAGTATATATTGTCATAAGATCAAAAAACAATTATGATGAAAACAATTATCGCTAAAAGAGAAGACGCAGTTCAGCAAATTGGAGCAATCAAAGCAATTCGCAACAGAGCAGCTTCACACAAATTATTCACTTATGCTTTAGAGCTGGTGATTCTTTATGTATTGGTATTTGCAGCAATGAGCACATTCGCGCAAGAACCGGCTAAAGCAACAAAGCCAACAGGTAAACTGGAGTTCGTAAAAGAGAACATTGTTTTCAATTCGGGTAAGGTTTATATGAATTGGGTATCAAAACCATCTTCCGATGACTGTATCTATGTAATTGAGCGATCAATTGACGGAACAGAATATGAGCCTGTCGGTTTGAAAGAAGGTATTGGTTCACCGCTTGAGTTACTTTATAGCTGGGTAGATACTAAACCGGTTACAGGAATTACTCATTATCGTATCAAGCAAATTGATAACGAAGGAAAACTGGTTGCACAAGCAGATCCAAAGTCTGTAATGTCTCCTGAAACAAGTCCGCTGTTTATTGACAAGTCAACAAGAATGGTTCAGGTTAAATAATTACCTGACTACTCATGCTTGTCGTTACGGTAAGACAAACATCTATATTGACTATCAAAAAAAACAATGAAAACCAAAACGCTGAATGATCTTAATTATACTAAAGCACCGGGACTGCTTCTGGCAGTCCTGCTACTGTGCTTTAATATAGTTCAGGCTGCTCCTTCAGCATCTTTTACTTCTGACCAGCAAATAGGCTGTACCCCATTGAATGTACAATTTACAAGTACATCAACCGGTGCAGTCTCTTATTTTTGGGATATGGGTAATGGCAACACCTCTACTCTTGCAAATCCCGCAAACCTGTATACAAATCCCGGCTTATACACAGTCAAATTGACTGCTTATGATGGAAGTGGAAATGCAGATTCAATAGTAATGGTCAACTATATTACTGTAGTTGGAAAGCCTACAGCCGACTTCAGTTCGCCGGTATTAGCCAGTTGTCTTGATGGAAATAATTTTTCGTTCAGTAACAATTCCGTTGGTGCAGCAACATATCTATGGGATTTCGGCGACGGAACCACATCAACTTTACCAAATCCCCAACATTCTTACACATTGCAGGGAAACTTCACTATTACATTAATAGCGACAAATGCCTTCGGTTGCCAGGATGTGAAGATAAGAAATCAGTACATAACAATTTACCCTAAGCCTAATCCTACGATCTCATCTACAGTAACAGCAAGCTGTGATCCTGCGACGGTTTTTCAATTTTCCAATAGTGCTTCCAATGCCACCTCATGGTTTTGGACCTTTGGCGACGGACAAACTTCAAGTCAACAGAACCCTTCACATACTTATGGCGGTCCGGGAAACTATAATGTTTCAGTGATTGTAACCAATTCATTTGGTTGTAAAGACACAACGGATAGTCCGACGGAAATAAGTGTTGGATTAAACAACTGGGCAAATTTCTCATCGAATATTGACAGTGGATGTGCGCCATTAGCAATTCAATTTTATAATAATAATGCCAACGTAGCATCAAGTTACTGGGATTTTGGAGATGGAACAACATCTGTTCTTTCCAATCCTTCTCATACCTATGCATTAGGAGGAACTTATTCAGTATTCCTTATCGTTACAACAAATTCAGGCTGTGCAGACACAGTATTCAAATCGAATTACATTCATGCCGGAGTAAAACCTTCTGTAAGTTTTTCGTATGCGAATACAACAGGATGTTCGCCGCTTACAGTACAATTTACAAACACATCGACTAATTACGTTTCATGTTTATGGACATTTGGAGACGGTACTACAAGTACTGCAACAAATCCCACACATACGTACACTAACAACGGAACATTTAGCGTCGTGCTCAAATGCTGGGGGCCTACCGGTTGCACCAGAAGCATGATCTATCATGATATAATTACAGTTACCTCATCAGAAGCAATTTTCAATGCAAGTCCTCGTGTAGGTTGTCCACCTTTGACAACTACATTCAATTCGCTTTCACCGGTTGCGGGTTTAACCTATCTCTGGGACTTTGGAGATGGAACAACTTCAACACAGGCAAATCCTACGCATACTTATACAACATCAGGAAATTTTGATGTTTCACTAGTGATCGTTGACCCATTAGGTTGTGTCGACACGCTTGTGAAAACAAATTATATTCAGACATCGAATCCGGCTGCGAATTATACTCCGCCACCAACAACAGTAGGATGCGGACCATTGACAACACAATTTACAGATGCAACTGTAGGAGCAAATAGCTGGTTCTGGGATTTCGGTGATGGAACAACTTCAACTTTACAAAATCCGGTTCATTCGTATACTGTTCCCGGCTTTTATACTGTATCACTTACTACAACATCTGCAGCAGGCGGTTGTTCGCAGCAGATAAGTAATTTCAGCACCTTCGAAGTTCAGGGAGGTTATGCAGGGTTTACACATACAGCAACTAACTGCCCTCCATACATTGCAACCTTCCAGGACACTTCATTAAATGCAGTTTCATGGTTCTGGGATTTTGGAGATGGATCAACATCCACTTTACAAAATCCTGATCATACATTTGGAATTGGCGGATATCATAGTGTATCACTTACAATTACTACTGCTGATGGTTGCTCATATACAACAATGCAAAGTAATAGTGTTTACTTCGAACCATTCGGTGCAAACTTTTACGGAATACCACAAGATACTGTCTTTCCAAACCCTGTGCAGTTCTATGCAAACTCATTAGGTGCCACATCGTGGTTATGGGATTTTGGCGATGGCGGATCGTCGACATTAGAAGATCCATTACATACATATCAAAATCCGGGTAGCTATAATGTTACACTGACTATATCAAATGGTGTATGTACGTTGTTCTATGATCCACCGCCATTTGATTTTGGCACACCTGATATTACTCCTATCGATGGAGGAAATCCGGGGCTTCCTGTTGTTCAGAGTGGATGCGCTCCATTAAATGTGCAATTCACAAACATGATTCCCGGAGCGATCAGTTGGAACTGGGACTTTGGCGATGGAACATCATCTACAGAACAATTTCCTTCGCACATGTATTCAGTACCCGGCATTTATGATGTATCAGTAACTGTACAAGATACGATCGGTATTGTTCAAACGATCACAATGGATAGCATTGTTCGTGTATCAGGACCGGAAGCAGGTTTTTCTATCTTGCAAAATACGTCGTGTACAGGAAGTCAGATAACATTAGTGGATACATCAAAAAATGCCGCAACGTGGTTCTGGCAACTTGGCGATGGAACTACTTCGAACGTTCAGAATCCGGTTCACTCTTATTCTACAACTACACCCAATTATATTATCACACAAACAGTGACTGATACGAGTGGTTGCAGTAGCAGCATCAGTCGGAGTATTTATTCAAATTTCATTAGTCCGCTACTTGCAAGTGAAACTGAGATCTGCGGATTAGATACAGTCCATTTTTACACAAGTCTTCAAAATTATGCTGCTTACCTTTGGGATTTTGGCGACAGTACGACAAGTACGCTTCCAACACCATCGCATGTTTATACTGAAGAAGGTGTATATAATGTAACACTAACGGTGACAGACAATATCGGTTGCGAACAAACCTTTAATGTCAATCCGGGAATAACAGTAAATTTACCTGTTGCAGATTTCACAACAACTACCATCAGAAATGGTTGCAATGAAATAAATATACAATATGTAAATAATTCTCAGAATGCACAGATGTATCAATGGGATTTTGGTGACGGAAATGTTTCATCCGTTGAAGAACCAATGCATACTTACACCGATGCAGGAGTTTATGATGTGAGTCTGACGGTATACAGTGGCTCATGTGTAAGCAGAAAATTCGAACCTCAATATGTGCGCGTAGATACTGCACATGCGGATTTCGTATATACGACGGATCAGATCTGTTTACCAATCGGTGCAACATTCACTGATCTGAGCACAAATGCAGTTTCATGGATATGGAATTTCGGAGATGGTGACAGTTCAACAGTTCAATCGCCATTCCATTCCTATTTAACCAGACCGATTTTATTTCCGTCGCTTATTATCACTGACATTCACGGATGTGTTGATACGGCATTTTCAAATTCATTCTCTAATCTACGAGCAGATTTTACAACATCGGCAGATTCAGGATGTTTTCCAATGACTATTCAATTTACAAATGCATCTTCGCTTATTGCAGATCATTTCTATTGGAGCTTTGGTGATGGAACAACTTCTACTGACCCTTCGCCTACCCATACTTACTCACAGCCGGGTGAATATGATGTTCAACTGATCATCACTTCAATCTGGGCAAACTGTTCAGATACTTTAAGACGACCGGCATTGATCAAAGTTCGTCAGCCGCAAGCCGGTTTTACTAGCACGAACCTTACTGCATGCGCACCATCGATAGTAAATTTCACTGACCTCTCAATTGATGCGGATATGTATTTATGGGATTTCGGAGATAGTACAACTTCAACGAATAGCAATCCTTCACATATCTACAATACTCCGGGAAATTATACGGTCACTCTAATTGCAAGAAGTAATCTAGGTTGCAGTGATACTTTGACCCGACAACAATACATTCAGGTACTTGGACCGATTACTGATTTCACAACAACACCACTTACAGGTTGTGCACCTTTCGTTGTTGACTTCACTGATCATTCAACAAATGCAGCATCGTGGAACTGGAATTTCGGTGATGGAAATTCAGCGATCACGACTAATGCCAGTCATGTATTTCCTGATTCAGGAACATTTACCGTTTCATTAGTAACGTGGGATACTGCCGGATGTAGTTCATACTATCAATTCCCACAACCGGTAACAATTCATCCTAGTCCTGTTGCAGCGATCACTGCTCCGCTACTTTCCGGATGTGCGCCTTTTACAGGTACTTTTATAAATCAATCTACAGGTTATAATTCAAGTCTATGGACACTTGGCGATGGATCAACATCAACTCAGACAAATGTCATACATCAATACGATCAGGCCGGATCATTTAATGTCAGTTTGATTGCTACAAATAGTTTTGGATGTACAGATACAGCAACTTTATCACAAAATGTCGAAGTACTTGCTACACCAAGTGTGAATTTTTTAGCATCATCAAACACCGGTTGTGCACCCTTCAGTGTTAATTTTTTAAACAGTACTTCCAATGCTTCAGGAGCAAGTTATATGTGGGATTTTGGAAACGGACAAACATCAACAGCCCTGAATCCTTCAGTTGTTTATCCACAACCTGGTTATTACTCAGTCTCGTTGTCGGTGACGAATCCAAACGGATGTTCGCAGCAGCAAAGTTTCTCAGCATTAATTCATGTACTTGATACATTACCACCTAATGAAACAAAGATCTACAGCGTTTCTGTGGTTGACGACAACAGAGTTGAGATCATCTGGGAAAATAATCCCGCTATTGACTTGGCGGCTTATATAGTTTATCGCAAAGATGATTACTCTGCGAATTACAATGCCATTTATACACAAACAAATATTCAGAATACCAATTTCGAGCTTACATCAAATTACATTGATTCCGGCCTTACGACTTTAAGTAAATCATATACATACAAAGTACAAGCAATTGATATATGCGGATATTCTATTCCCCTTGATCAATTGATTGCTCATACAACAGTAAATATTTCCTCACAAAGATCAGGAACAAATATTGCAGTCGACTGGACAGCATATTCAGGTTGTCCTGTGAGCACATATCAATTGTATCGTTCCTCGCCGGGAGAACCATTTATGTATCTTGCTACTGTACCCGGAAATAGTTTGTCGTATCTTGATTCAACATTTACATGCCCTGTACCATATCGCTACAAAGTGATAGCAATAGATCTTTGCGGAACGACATATACTTCCTGGAGTGATACTTCACAGACGTACCCGCTTAACACTTTAGCGAACCAGGTTGTTGATGTTGTTCGCTCTACAGTAGTTGACAATCAAACTGTACTTACAGAATGGACACAACCATTAGTGCATCCTGAACAAGTAGCTCAGTTCGATATTTATCGTTCGACCGACAATGTTAATTTCAGATACTTAGTTTCTGTTCCATCTGTTCAGACAGATTTTATGGATCACAGTGTTGAAGTACAAACCACGAATTACTTTTATAAAATTCTAGTTATAAATACCTGCAACATTGATGAAGACCTAAGTGGTCATACATCGACTATTGTTCTAAAAGGCGATATGGATGAATTCCGTAAAGTTCATTTGAACTGGACACCATATAAAGGCTGGGCACAAGGTGTAGAGTATTATATTCTTGAAAAGCTTGACGAGAACGGACACTGGCAGATTTTAAAGCAAGTGGATGGGGAGACGTTCAGGTATGAATATCAGGAGTAGATAATTGGGTTATTGGGATAAGCAGATTGCAGGTTACAGGTTTGTTTCGAAATCCGAAATCTTAAGCATATCTTAGTCCGGTGAAAAGACCGGTCATCATTCTCTATCTTTTAGCGTTTTACATTCTCTTCCAATTTTGTTGGTGGGCATATCTATTGGTATCTCTCAATGATGAAGTTTATCAGCATAGAATTGAAAACGTCGGACTACTTGTACTGACTCCCGAACAAAGGGAAGCTGCAACAGTTGCATTAGAAAAGAAGATCGGCAACAGAAGGTGGATGGTAATCGGTGAAGGAATCGTGTTTCTTTCTTTGTTGATATGGGGAACATCAGCTCTGCTCAAAATTTACAGAAAGGAAATGGCGCTTGCCCGTCAGCAAAAGAATTTCCTGTTATCGATCACGCATGAATTTAAATCGCCGCTTGCTTCTATTAAATTATATCTACAGACATTGTTAAGGCACGACCTTGACAAGAAGAAGGAAATTTCATTTATCAATAGTGCCATTGGAGATACAGACCGGTTGAACAATCTGGTAGAAAATGCCTTGATGGCAAATCTCATTGATCATAAAGGGTATTCATTTTCAAAAGAGGATATTAATATTTCCGCTTTGCTTCGATTGATGATTCAAAAATTCCAGCAGATTCCGGGGCATGAAAAAATAGAATCCCATATAGAAGAAGGATTGTATGTACATGCTGACAAAAACGGATTGTCTATTCTTATTTCAAATCTGATTGAAAATGGTTGGAAATATTCGCCTAAAGAAAGTGCGCTAGAGGTTACAATTAAAAAATCTGAAAATAAGATTCATTTATTGATTGCCGATCTTGGTGTTGGAATTCCTGATTCAGAAAAGCAAAACATTTTCACAAAATTCTATCGGATCGGAAATGAAGAGACCCGAAGGACAAAAGGAACAGGATTGGGTTTGTTCATTGTAAAATACATCGTTGAAGAGCACAATGGAAAGATAAATGTTCTGGACAACAAACCGGCCGGATCGATTTTCAAGGTCGAGTTGCCGTTGTTGGTTTAAATCTTCTAACTTTGCCTTATGAATCCATCAAAAGTTGTACTTATCATCATGGATGGCTGGGGTCATGGCCGGAAAGATAAGTCGAATGCCATTTTCATGGCCAATACTCCATTTGTAGACTCCCTTTATCCGAAATATCCAAACACAGAGTTAAGAACGAGTGGTGAAGATGTTGGACTTCCCGATGGACAAATGGGAAATTCTGAAGTCGGTCATTTGAATATTGGCGCAGGGCGTGTAGTTTATCAGGATCTTGTCAAGGTAAATGTCGCTATACGGGATAATAGTCTCCATCAAAATACTACCGTTTTAAGTGCAATAAATTATTGCAAAACAAATAACAAAAAACTCCATTTGATCGGTTTGGTTTCTGATGGCGGTGTACATTCACACATCAACCATCTGAAAGCTCTTTGTGATATTGCGCATGAAAATAATTTATCAAATGTTTTCATTCATGCATTTACAGATGGCAGAGACACAGATCCAAAAGGCGGCTTAAATTACCTGAATGATTTAAACGAACATTTAAAACATTCATCAGGAAAGATCGCATCAGTTGTAGGAAGATATTATGCAATGGATCGTGATAAGCGCTGGGAACGAATTAAAATCGCTTATGATCTTTTGGTAAATGGAATAGGACATGTTTCATCAGATTATGCAGAAGCTATTAAGGCTTCGTATGCAGAAGGCGTCAGTGATGAATTCATAAAGCCTATCATTATCACAGGAGCTGATTCAAAACCTCTTGCAACAATTCAGGATGGTGATGCAGTTATTTGCTTCAACTTTCGAACAGATCGTTGCAGAGAAATTACTACAGTATTGACTCAAGCAGATTTTCATGAGCAGAATATGCATAAGTTAAATCTGAAATATGTGACAATGTCTAATTATGACGATACTTTTAAAAATGTCGACATCATTTTTGATAAAGATAATCTGGTAAATACTATTGGAGAGGTTCTTGCAGAAAACAACAAGAGTCAGATAAGAGTTGCAGAGACCGAAAAATATCCTCACGTCACTTTCTTTTTTAGTGGTGGCAGAGAGTTACCATTTGCAGGTGAAACAAGAATTATGATTCCATCGCCAAAAGTAGCAACCTACGATCTGCAACCACAAATGAGTGCACCCGAAATGACATTGGCAATTTGTGAAAAACTTGCAGAAGGGAAAACAGATTTCGTTTGTTTAAATTTTGCGAACACCGATATGGTCGGACATACAGGAGTGTTCAGTGCTGTTGTCACTGCTGCTGAAACAGTCGATGCTTGCGTGCGAAAAGTAGTTGAAACAGGATTAAGTCAGGGTTATACTTTTTTAATTACAGCCGATCATGGTAATGCAGACTATCTGATCAATGATGACGGGACACCTAATACAGCACATACTAAAAATCCTGTTCCATTATTTTTAGTGGGTTCAGATTTCAAAATTCTTAAACCCGGGCGACTGGCAGACCTCGCTCCTACTATTCTTCACCTGATGAAATTACCGATACCGAAGGAGATGACTGGTCAGGTGTTAGTCAGTTAGAATCTATGCAGAATCTTTATTCCGGTAAATATAATTGCAGCTTACCAAAGTAATCAATGCAACACCGAAAACTTAACAGGCTTTGAATATTCTTTACCTGTTATTTTGCAGAAATAAATTCCACTTTCGTATTCGGAAACATCAAGTATAATTTCACTTCTATCTGCAAAAAGAGAAATTTGAAAAATTTGTTTTCCAAATTGATCATAAATTAACACCTCCGCATCTGTTCTTAACTCATACTGCACTCGAACACTTTGGCTTGCAGGATTTGGATATATTGAAATCAGATTTGTAAGGTTTAGATCTCCTACATCATTCGTGAGCGAATCACAAATACTTCCCATTTCTCTTCCCAATGAATAATTCGGAAAGTTCGGCATTGTGAATGCGTTTACTACAGGGAGTTGAATAGAATGCTGACGGAAATCGCATGCAAGTCCTGCGCTATCCG
>JAYUWA010000259.1:0-5823 GCA_043753795.1 Bacteroidota bacterium
AATACTTTGTTTGGCGGATATTTCGGATCGCGATTGATGTCGAACATCAGAGAAGATAAAGGATATACATATGGAATCGGGTCAGTAATAGTTTCAATGAAACAGGAAGGCTACTATTTTATTTCAACAGAAGTCGGAGCAGATGTTACCAATGACGCCATTAAAGAAATTTATTATGAAGTTGACATCATGAGAAATGAATTGGTAGATGAAGAGGAGTTGGAAATGGTGAAGAATTATATGTTAGGTACATTCTTAAAAGGTATCGATGGCGCATTTCAACTTGCAGAAAGATTCAAGTCAATTTACCTGTCAGAATTAGACTATACCTACTATGAGCGATACGTTGATAAGTTAAGGACAATTGGTCCCGATGAGATCCTGGAGCTGTCCCGGAAGTATTTAGACCCTGCCCACTTCACGGAATTGGTCGTTGGCCGTAAATAATTGCCTTGCAACGTTGGAAATCTTAATTTCACGGAATAATGTTTAAAATACCCGGATTTCTGCGATTCCTGCTGGTTTCTTTACTGTTTTCGGCGATTTCTATCGAGGCACAGTCAATTGGAATGCGATGTACTGCTGTGAGTCCGAATGGCGATGTGACTGTGACCTGGGATAAAAGTCTCACTAGCGGTGCAAATTTCAGATGCTGGTATTTGTTTCATTCTACCTCACCGACCGGTCCGTTTACTGCCATCGACAGTGTTTTCTTTTACAATGATACAAGTGAGATTCATGTTGGAGCAAATGCCTCTAACAATCCTGCATATTATTATGTTGCCTTTAAATTCAACAATGGAAACCCGGATCAGATTTCAGATAGTATCCGCGCGCTTGGACTCATTGTAAGCAATCCCGGAAGCGGCTATGCAAGTCTTGGATGGAATGCAACTCGTTCGCCATTGATTTCGACAAACAGTATTTGGTATAAGATCTACAGAGAATATCCGGCTACAATATTTACTTTAATTGATTCAGTTGATGCTTCAACGGCACCATCGCCAATGGTGTATAACGATCTGATCTCAATCTGTGATGATACGATCAAATACAGAATTGAAGTAATGGATCTCAGTGGCTGCAGGTCAATATCACCTGTGAAAGGTGATCGATTCCGGGATCTGGTAACTCCAACTATTCCGGAACTTGATTCTGTTTCAGTCGATATTACCGGTACTGTAATCGTAAGCTGGTTGATCAATCCATCTGTCGATACAAAATTTTATTCCATACTTCAGAGTATTGGTGCGATCTGGCAACCTTTAGATACAGTCACCGGGCGAACTTCCACGATTTACAATACTTCAGTCTTAGCGACATCAGAATCAGAAACTTTTTCAATTATTTCAATCGACAGTTGTAACAATCCGAGCGGAAGAGGAATTGATCATTCAACAATTTATCTGACAACAAATTTTGATCTCTGCAGCAAATCAGTATCGTTAAACTGGAATGCATATTCGTATTGGTCAGTTTTGCCGGAGTATGATATTTTGCTGAGTATAAACGGTGCTACGGAAGTTGTGATCGGAACAACTTCATCGACAAATTTTACAGATACAAATCTGATCAGCGGATCAACTTTTTGTTATCGCGTCAGAGCTATAGATCAAGGATCAGTTGTTCGAAGAACATCCACATCTAATCAATCATGTGAAGTTCCGATTTTCCCACCACCGCCTGCATTTTCATACATCAGAAGTGTAAGTGTAACTTCAAGTACGAATGTAGAAGTGGTTGTATACGTAGATCCGATCTCTTCAGTCAGTGGATATCGTTTGATGCGTTCAACTTCGCCAACAGGAATTTTTAGTCAGGTTGGAAGTGTTTTGGTCAATGGTGTATCATCAGTAACGTTCAACGACAATGTTAATACAGAAGAAGGACCGTATTTTTATCAGGTGTACACATTTGATTCATGTGGTGTGAAATCATTCGAGTCGCAGGTAAGTCAGACGATCTTGCTTACCGGCTTTTCCCCTGAGCAATATGTAAATAGTTTGGAGTGGACGAATTATTCACAATGGCCTGCCGGAGTAGGTGAGTATAATTTATATCTGACAGTGAATGGTATTACAAGTCCGATCCCAATTGCAACATTTGCTCCGGGTGATTCAACTTTTATCCAGTCAGTGCTCAACAATTTTTATTCAGACGGTAATTTCTGTTACGTTATAGAAGCAGTAGAAGCACAGGGCAATCCATATTTTTTCCAGGACACAGCTCGTTCAAATGAAGTTTGTCTGGTCCAGGAACCAAATATTTTTATCCCGAATGCCTTTCATCCGGGTGGTTTTTTGAATGAAATTTTTACGCCTTCCAATGCCTTTGTTTCGACTGAGAATTACAGTCTGAGAATTTTTAATCGCTGGGGCGAGATGATCTTTGAAACGACAGATCCAAAAGTAGGCTGGGATGGAACCACCAATGGAAGATCTGCTCCGGAAGCCGTTTATGTTTATTTATTGCAGGCTGTGCAGGCGGATGGGTCGGAGATAGTGCGGAAGGGTGCGGTGACGTTGATTAGGTGAAAATGATGATTATTTTTTCAAATTTCTTTCATTTATTACGATTCAAAAAATCTTGTTCTAGACTTTCTAACTTTTCTTTATTCAAGGGTTTGTTAAGATAACGATTTACATAAGGGCTACTTTCGGCTTTATGCAAATCCTCAGGATTTAGAGACGTTGAAAGCATCATGATAACACAATTTGTTTTAATTGATTGTGGCAACTTTTCATATTCTGCTAAAAATCCAAAGCCATCCATCTCCGGCATCCGAATGTCTAAAAATATTAAATCCGGAAGTTGATCTATCTGATCATTTAGCGAAAGGAGGTATTCAATTCCTTTAAGTGCAGATTCCTTTAAAATAATTTCACTCGAGAAATGATTTTTCTGAAGTATGCGATTTGCAATATAACGATCTGTTTCACTGTCATCGATCACTAATACTTTTCTGTACAGAGGCTTGGGTATTAATTCTTCCATTTGCAATTAGATTTTAATTATTAGGAATTGTAATTGTAAATTTAGTGCCTTTCCCAGGTTCAGATTCAACCTCAATTTCACCATTTAATCTTTCCACGGCTTCTTTCACTATATATAATCCTAAACCTGACCCAATCGAGTCTTCGGATACCCGATAAAACATGTCAAAATTTTTTGATTGCAATTCTGCTTTAATGCCGATTCCGTTATCTTGAATTGTAAGGACTGCCTCTTCTTTTGATGTGTTTACATCCACAGCAACAAATGGATTTGTGGCATAATTGTTTTGATAACGAATTGAATTAGAAACTAAGTTATTTAGTATAATATTAAGCCGACTCTTGTCAGAATAAAAACAATCTTCTTCTTGCACATTAATCTTGATATCCACCATACGATGGTTTCCTCCCATGTATTTCAAATTTTGTGTTATTCCTATAAGAACCTCATTGAAATTAATTTCCTCTTTGTTTACATCTGTTCTAGAGTTTCTGGAATAGTCTAGGATGTCTGTTATAAAACCATCTAATTTCTGAATGTTCGTTTTTATCATATTCAGACTTTCAACCATAATTGAATCTTCTGTATCATCCTGAGCGATCTCTACAACGCCAAGAATTGAACTTAGCGGAGCTCGTAGATCATACGATACACTGTAAACAAATTTATCAAGTTCTAAATTTGACTTTTTTAACTCGTCAAAATTATTTTCTAGTTCCTCTTGAATCAATTTTTGTGAAGTTATATCTTGAAATGTACCAAAAATTATCGCACTTTCTCTATTAATTGACTCGCTTGATTTAATGTGAGTCTGAATATGTTTGATTGAGCCATCCTGAAATTGTAGTCTACTTTCAAACTTTACTGGCACATGACTTTTTAAAACTTTTATATATTGTTCTTTTACTAAAATTCTGTCTGCAGGATGCCAATACTGCAACAATGAGGTTACTGATTGCGGAAAATCATTTTTTGAGCATTGAAAAATCCGATAGAATTCAAGTGACATCGTGGATTTTTTAGTTTTCATGTCCATTGAAAAATTGCATATGTGTGCAATTTCTTGGGCTTCTTTTAGTCGATCAACTAATACATTTAGTTCATCAAGAGCATTTGTCTGTGAGTTATTAGCCTCTAACAGTTCACTTGAGCTTAGTTCAATTGCACGCTCCAGCATTTTCCTGTCCTGCTCAAATCGCTCATAAGAACCATTGATAGTCTCTAATAACTTAAAAACATCCTCAGGAATAAGAATTTGAGGTAAGTGCTTTTCTACCTGTCTTTGAAGTAGTTTATTGAACATTTATTATTCTTCGCTAAAAGTCGTTATTGTCATAGTTTGATTGTGCAATTCACATTTAGAAAACTTATTCGAAGGTGAAAATTCACCGTAAGAGTAGAAGCCTGTAATAGCAGTCTTAGCACCATATACAGCTCGGACCACTTCGATTTCTTCTTCAATCCTTTGATCCAGCACCAATTTTCTGCCAACGCAACTAATTAAAATAGCTAATTCAGGTTTGTTTGTTTGAAGGCTATTCTGTGCTGCACTACTTGAACCTTCAATTAATCGATCAAAATTAGCTTTCATTAATCTGGCATAATTTCCTTCCGGCATATTCCCTGCAAAAGTTAAACTCTGATCTATTTCGCTCACATTTAATATTGTTCGAACAAGATAATCGTCACACTCTTTGACGCGTATACTCAAAGGGAATAACAGTGCTGAGCCAGGAAGTTCGTTTGCTTGTTCACCTAGGTACTTTTTATAAATATCAAGTGCAGGTTTTCCATCAAGTTCGTAAAGCACATTCGCTTTAGATTTTGTAATCATTCTTTCTGGTCCAAATGTATCCCAACCTCCAACGCTTCCATATGTTACCACTAAAGAGCCATAGAATCCAATTATTATGATTGTTCCTTCTGTTGGAGAATTGTTCAAGCCCACCAAAGTGGATTGGAAGCGGGAACCATCACCTGCGAGACCGCCTGTAATAATTACGTCTTCTGATAAAACACTTTGAAGCCCTGAAATAAGTTCACTACCGTTGACAAGTTGTCCATCAGCGATAATGAGTACATTTTTCAAATTTACAGGGTCAATTTGGTTTGCAAGAGCACAACCGGCATCAAAACTATTCTTGTGAAAAGCAATATTTTCAAATGCTGTTTTAAGTTGGGTTTTATCGAACTTTATTGCAGTTAAGGATATCGTTTCATCATTTACTTGAATATCCATGATCTCACCCGATGTTGTATTCATAATAATATCAGCACTTGGGTAATTTTGCCGCATCTCTTTGTAAAGAGATGCATCTTTTAGTAAGTCCTTACTTCCAAAGACCAATACTAAATTACTAGTAGCTGTGTTAAAGTCATCGCATCTTATGGCTTCCCATCCATTCAATGCAGAGAATTTTTTCTGTTCAATTTTCATTTCATTTCGTTTTTTTAAATTAAATTAAACTCAAATTAAAGCAAGTGTAATTTAATTTGAATGCATTATTCTCCTAAATTTTAGTTAATCTTACACATTAATAGCATTCTTTTTAAGTTGTCCACACCAATTCACACATTCAGTCCAACGATCGCTATTATAGAAAGTTTTGTTATTGTAAGGAATTTGGGCATTTTAAATTTTGTCGGTTGCAAAAATTATCCATCATTTCCGCGGTTACGATCGTGAATTGAAATATCGTCCTTTGTTTATTTAAAAAATGCTGTCCGCCCCAGTGGATAGCCATGCGCGAGGGCAAAATTGAGGGGACTCAACCCATGGCGTCAGCCAATTACTACTATCAATTACAAATTATTTACTGAATAACCCTT
>JAYUWA010000260.1:0-1840 GCA_043753795.1 Bacteroidota bacterium
CACAGCAACAGTGAAAGAAAGAGTGAAAGCAGGAAATACAATTTCTCTTCCTGAAGCTGAACTGGTAGTTTCTGCAGGACGCGGAATGAAGGGCCCGGAGAACTGGGGAATGATCGAAGAACTTGCAAAAACATTAGGTGCGGCTACTGCATGCAGCAAACCTGTTTCTGATGCAGGCTGGAGACCACATTCAGAACACGTTGGTCAAACAGGTATTGCAATCAGTCCGAATTTATATATTGCTGTCGGTATCAGCGGAGCGATCCAGCATCTTGCCGGAGTAAGTTCTTCGAAGGTTATTGTTGTCGTAAATAAGGATCCGGAAGCACCGTTCTTCAAAGCTGCTGATTATGGTATTGTCGGCGATGCTTTTGAGGTCGTTCCAAAGCTTATTGAAGCAGCTAAAGCGTTCAAAGCCAGCCATAATTAACATTACGGAGGCGAAACAAATTTTTATTAATTTCGATAAAGTCTAAGCCGGTTGGCATTGAATAATGAAAAAAATCAAACTTGAAATAATCGGCCTGTCATACAGCCAAACTCAATCCGGTGCTTATGCTTTAGTGCTTGGTGAGGACAAAGGCAAAAGACGTTTACCAATTATCATCGGAGCATTCGAAGCTCAGGCAATTGCTATCGAATTGGAGAATATGACTCCAACTCGTCCACTGACTCACGACCTTTTCAAAAGTCTTGCTCACTCTTTCAAGATTGAAGTTGAAGAAGTAATAATTTTCAATTTACTCGAAGGAGTTTTTTATGCAAAACTAATTTGTAACAACGGCGAAAAGAAATTAGAGATCGATGCACGTACTAGTGATGCAATTGCAATCGCAGTACGTTTTGGTTGTCCGATATACACTTATGAATTTATTTTATCTACTGCAGGAATTGCAACAGATGAAAATACTCCTCTTGAAAGTATCGAAGAACAAGTTGAACGTCCGGCAGGTTCCACAAGCAAACTTTCCGAAAACGAACTCAGCGTTGCTAGTACCGACGATTTAAAAGAAATGCTGAAAAAAGCAATCGACGATGAAGCTTATGAAAGAGCGAGCCGGATAAGGGATGAGCTTAATAAGCGCAAAAGCAACTAAATTAAATGAAGTAAAAAGAAGTAGAATGAAGTATAAAGAAGTGAAAAGAAGTGGAATGAAGTATAAAGGAAAGTAAGTACCATCATTTTACTTCATTCCACTTCTTTTCACTTTATTATACTTCATTTTTCATTTCACTTCATTTCACTTCATTTCACTTCATTCCACTTCATTCCACTTCATTTATTTCATTTCACCTTACCATCAATTTCTCAGTAGCCATCCCGCTTTCCGTCTGAAGCAATAACATATACGCTCCCGGGGCCAGGTTGGATGAATCGAAAAAATAGTTTTTCTGTCCGGAAATAAAATTGCCGGTGTGTATTATCATCACTTCTCTTCCTGACATATCATAGAGTGAAAGTTTTCCTACGGATGATTGTGATGTAACTACAGGTACACATGTTAAACCATGTGATGGATTTGGAAATGCAGGTTTAAATTCCGGCTTAGATTCAATTGCAATGTTAGTGAATTGTGTTACTTCAAATTTCCACCAACCTCGTGGTGCCGGCATCGGACGCACTTGTGTTTTTCCTGAAACGGATGTGGCACTTACATAGTAGTAAACAATTGTTCCAACAGATTGAGCAGGAATAAAAGCGGTCCAGTTATTCGTTGCTGCATTCGTCAAGGTCATACTAGCGCTTTGCCATACCATACTTGTATCAGTAGTCCAATAAATTGTTGCTGTTTGTATTGCTGATCGGTGCTGAATGCGTGCATCAATTTGATATGGATTG
>JAYUWA010000261.1:0-5807 GCA_043753795.1 Bacteroidota bacterium
CATCAAAGGAAATTCTAAAAATGGTGCTGGAATTATGAGTGGTAAAACTATGTATGAAGTTAAGAAAACCGGAACTCCTTTTACAGTAACCATTTCATCTATCGAAGACCTTACTGCTATTAACTCTACTAGTGGAAAAGCTATTAAAGGATCAATCAATATTAGTGCGGACGGAATGACGCTTGATGGGTTACGTAATCGAAAGAGTGTCGGTAAATCTGCTTAACATTCCGCCGAGCAGGGGAATGCTCACAGCATCGCATTGCCACAATTTAACAAAGAAGAATATTTACTCTTCGCGACTATTATTAGTGATGACTTATCAGCGAAAAACCAAATTTTGATATTGGTTTATTAGGAGATTAACACTACTTTAGGAAGCGATTTTATGAAGAAACGTTTAACTTTTATTTTTTCATTTCTTACCCTCTTCTGCTTCGCGCAGCAGAAATACACATTCATCAATTACACACAGGAACAGGGGCTGCCTTCAGGAACTATTCGTGGCATTTATAAAGACACAACCGGTTACTTATGGCTTACAAGTGAAGAAGGAGTTGCTCGGTTTGATGGGTATAACTTTAAAGTATTTCGTCACAATCCTGATGACAGTATCAGCTTACCCTCTGACATAGCATGGTATGGAGCATTTCCACGATATGGAGATATTTATTTTGAAACTTCGGGCAAGTTTTGCAAATACAATCCGGCAACAACAGCATTTACGTTTCAGCTTCCATTTGGTGATTCCATAGGTCAATTTCGCATTAACGAAACAAAAGGAATCAGTGACCATTATTGGGCATTAAGCAAATTTTCACTTTTTAAAATAAGCAAAACCGGCACTAAACGCTTCGCGCTCCCCTATCCCATAGCGCCCAAAGATTGGAAGGTTTTAGCATCGGCTGATAACTGCGTACTGCTTTCAACGAATTCAATTAGAAATCCTCACGTACTGTTTTTGGATGAAAAGTTGAAAACAATTACCGAAATTAAAATTCCGAATAGTGAAGTAATAAAAGACAGTTCAACTTTTGCAGAAGTATTTCTTATCGATCACGATTTTTACCTCCTGAATAAAAAAACTGTATTCCGTTTTAATTCCGTTACAAAAGTTTTTGAATGGCACCTTAATTTAAAATATACAGACAATTTTGATAATGCTTCTCCATTCTATCTTCCTATTAACGATTCGTTGGTAATTATTCGCTCTCAAAAAGGTTTCCTAACTATCATCAACATCAGAACAGGTGGAGAACAAATAGTAGTAGTAAATAAACAAATTACCGAGCAAACACTGACTGACAAAATGATATTGAGCTGTATGGCAGATAATATTGGAGGAGTGTGGTTTGGAACAGCACAAATGGGCATATTATATTTTAACATTTATACAGGTGAATTAACACAATACATTCATGAATCTGGAAATTCAAATAGTCTGCCCGGCAATATGATTGACAAAATATTGGCCGATGAAAACGGAGTAATGTGGGCTTCTTGCTTTGGACATGGCTTAGTTAAGATGGAGCCGGTCACTGCGCTTTTTAAAACTGAGGCTCCCGCTACTGATAAAGATTCAAACACTGAAGGGCAAGGCTGGAGCGCAAACATTCGCGGCTTTCTGGAAACAGATGATGGTTTTTGGATTGCTACAATGAAGGGGTTGTTCAGTTATTCAAGTCAGACAAATCAATATATAAATATTCAATCTCTCTGTCCGGGAAATATAGAAAGCCGCACTAGCTATGATGATGACAGACTTCTTAGCAAGAGTTTTTCTTTTGGATCCCTTACAAGAGACCATTCCGGTAATATATGGATTGGAACATGGTATGGTGAATTGGTTGTATATAATATAAAGGCTAAACGTTCCTATTCAATAAGTCCACAGCCTCTGAAGGATAATAACGAAAGAATATTTAGAAATCTCTTTTGTGATAGAAAAAACAGGATGTGGATTTCAACTTTGGCCACAGGTATTTGTATGGTTGACTGCAATGCTTTGAATTTTGAAAAGATTAACGATATTAAGTTTGAATACAACTTTCCTGATGCAAATGATTCTACTGCTATTCCCTCAAGAACTTCTTTTGTTGTTTCTGAAGATGCTGAAGGGAATATCTGGGCAGGCACAGAAAACGGATTGTGCAAGTATAATGAACAGACAAAAAAGTGGAAACGGTATTTCAATATCCCCGGAAATGAAAACAGTTTACACAACAACAACGTGAGGAGTTTATGTCTTGATAAGAAAGGAAACCTTTGGATAGGAACCAATGGTGGCGGGCTGAATCGCTACAATAAGGAACAGGACAATTTCACACATTTCACGAAAGCAAATGGGTTGCCTGATGACAGAATCTATACTTTGGTTTGTGACAACAACGGAATGTTGTGGATGGGTACAAACTATGGTTTATGCATGTTTAATCCTGTTAATTTTTCCTGCAAAAACATTAGTGAAAAAGATGGCATTCAGAATTATGAATATAACACAGGTGCTGCAATAAAGCTGAAAGATGGGACACTACTTATTGGAGGAATTACAGGATACAACATCATTGACCCTGACAAAATTGAAAACAATAAATCAATTCCTCAGGTGGTAATTTCCTCCTTTAAAGTTTATGACAAGGAAACACCCATAGGTGACGGACATCTGACTCTGAACTATGATGAGAATCGTTTGTCCTTTGAATTTGCTGCATTAAGTTACTACCGAAATCAGAAAAATCGTTATGCATACATGCTTGAAGGAGTTGACCGCGATTGGGTTTTCAGCGACACACGCAGGTATGTAAGCTATTCAAGACTTGAACATGGCAATTATACTTTTAAAGTGAAAGCATGCAACAGTGATGGTATATGGAATGAAACAGGAACGCAAATTCAAATTACAATTACTCCTCCATGGTGGAAGCAATCCTGGTTTGTGATTTTATGCTTCACGGTTGGTGCTACAATTATATACTTAATCTATAAGATGCGGCTCAACCGTAAGAAGCAGTTGGAAAAAGTCAGAGCACGTATCAGCCGCGATCTGCATGATGATATGGGTTCCACTTTGCAAAGCATTTCAGTAATGAGCGAGATCATACGCATGAAATCAACAACGGACAACAAGCAAGAGTCAATTCCATTTATCGAAAAAATCGGAAGTGCTTCTCGTGAGATGATTGATAAAATGAATGATATAGTATGGGCAGTGAATCCGCAGAATGATCATTTCGAAAACATCATCCTTCACATGCGAGCATTTGGCGGTGAGTTGCTTGCCGGAAAAGATATAGCCCTTCATTTCAAAACGGATATCGGTTTAAACAACATCAAACTTTCGATGGAAAAGAGGAAATCTTTTTTCCTGGTTTATAAAGAAGCATTGAATAATGCCTTTAAATATTCCGGTGCAAAAAATGTGAAAGTTGAAATCACAAAAATCAATCATACATTAAAATTAGTTGTTGAAGATGATGGTGTAGGATTCGATATGAACGAAGACCGATTAAAAACAGGAGGCAACGGATTGAAAAACATGAACACAAGAGCCGCTGAACTGAACGGCACTATTTCAATTACATCAGAACCCGGGTATGGAACAACAGTTATCCTTAAAGTGAACCTGAGATAAAAGTTTAAAGTTGTCAGCCAGAATAGAAGGAAAAACTATTCACTACCCATAACAGGTAGTAGCTTAACCGTAAAGTAGCTTACCTTTACACTGTCAATATATACTATGAATATTAAAGTCGCAATTTTTGAAGATAATCCGCTTTTGCGTGATAGCCTGTTCCAGCTGATAAACGGTAGTGAGGGTTTTGTTTGCACGGGTGCTTTTCCTGATTGCACAGACCTTATGCGAAAAGTTGAATCTGCAGACCCTGATGTGATCCTTATGGACATTGACCTTCCCGGTGGAATGAACGGCATTGAAGCAGTAGGAAAAATTAACCAAACGCATCCCGGAATTATGGTCATCATGCAAACGGTTTTCAATGACAACGATAGAATATTTCAGTCCATTACTGCCGGTGCATCAGGTTATATTTTAAAAAACACCTCGCCTGTGCGCATCCTTGAATCCATACGAGAAGCAGCTACAGGCGGAGCGCCTATGACTCCAAGCATTGCTCATAAAATACTTGAGGTTTTCCGCGGCAAAAAGACTGCAATGCCGGTTAACGAGCAATCGCAGCTCAACGACAGGCAGAAAGAAATTCTCGAGTGTATTTTCAACGGCATGAGCTATAAGTTGATTGCCGAAAAACTTTTCATTTCTGTTGACACCGTTCGTTATCATGTCAAAAACATTTATGAAATCCTGCATGTTCATTCGCGTGATGAACTGATTTCAAAAGTCAAAGGGAAATCTTTTTTGAGTTTTTAAGAGGCTGTTTAAATTTCTGCACTAGTTTTCAGTTGAGGGTTCGATCAGGGACCACCCTTCGGCTCCGCTCAGGGACCACCCTTCGGCTCCGCTCAGGGACCAGGGCATCTCGTATTTTTTAAGGCTTCGGCTCCGCTCAGCCGAGCTTTGAACATATGATAATGACTTTCCCGCATATATTGGTTTCATATGAAATGCAGATCAAATAACTATGCATGATGAAAGGTTACATGTATATTTTAGAATGTGCTGATCAAACATATTATGTGGGCAGTACATATGATTTGAACGTGCGCTTCGATCAACATCAAAGAGGAGAAGGCTCTAATTACACAAAAGTTCGATTACCCGTTAAGCTAATTTATTATGAAGAATTTGAAATGGTTAGTGAAGCATTTCGAAGAGAAAAACAAATTCAAGGTTGGAGTAGAGCAAAGAAAGTTGCTCTTATTAAAAAAAATGTCAAGGAGCTTAAACTCTTAGCTCAATGTCAAAATTACTCTCATCATAAGAATAACATTTCAGATTCGAATAATTCAGAACAAATGGACTTCTCGAAAGACGAAAATAATTAGATCAAAGCTCGGCTGAGCGGAGTCGAAGCCTAATCCGAATTGGACATCCGGTCCCTGAGCGTAGTCGAAGGGCGGTACCTGAGCGTAGCCGAAGGGTTGGTCCCTGAGCGTAGCCGAAGGGTTGGTACCTGAGCGTAGCCGAAGGGTTGGTACCCGTAGCTCACTAACCGCGTAGTCGAAGGGAGGCTTCCTTAGAACCTTCGGGATAATCACAGGTCCCGTTTTTCGAAAATGTTTAGTCACACACCATCACTCGTGGTGAGCCTGTCGAAGTAAAACTACCCATTTCAGGTAGTGGAGTCAATTTCGGTTAATTCTACTTTTGAAAGAGAAATTAAATCGAAACTAAATTCACTAGACACACACTGAAAAATTGACAAAATGAAAAAACAACTACTAAAAAAGCTTTCTGCCTTCATCGTTACATCGGTGATGTCTTCAGCAAGTGCAGATGCACAAATTTTTTATACGGATGTGAATCCGGATACGGTAATTTCAAGTCCTCTTTCTCCAACTCCGAAGAATTATAACCTTGATTTGAATAATGATGGTGTTAATGATTTCAGAATATCTTGCTCACGCACCATGGGCGCATGTCAAACTGCTCGTTATTATATTTCTTATGTTAATGTTTCTGCGCTCGACGCAAATGCTGTAGTTGCTGTTGCAAATTCAACTTATCCACAGCCAATGAATTTCAATGATAGCATTATATCGGGCCTTACGTTTTCCACCAGCGGTAATTTACGATATGAAAGAACTTCGAATCAATTTTGTAGTGGCTATACACAGGGCTATTGGCCTCTATTAAGTGACCATTACTTAGGACTAAAATTAATTGTTGG
>JAYUWA010000262.1:0-5797 GCA_043753795.1 Bacteroidota bacterium
TCTTAGGTAAGCCGTATGCGGGAAAACCGCACGTACGGTTTGATGAGGGGGCAGGTAAGGGCAATTAGGTCCTTACCGCTCTACTCTACCGGGAAATAACACATAGCACATTTTACCAATAACATTTTATTCTCGCAGAGATCTCTGCGGATTTTCTGCGTACTCTACGGGAAACAATAAGCGTAGTTTTTTGTAGTAGTTTTTTCATATTTTAGTAAACCAAAATTACAGGATACTTCAAGCGAATGTTCACCCAAAGCCCATCTAACAAATTGACATTTTTCCCAAAGCACAAAACAACAATCACCTACAGCATCAGCCTGGCGTTATTGCTGTTTCTGCTCAAATGGCTCGAACTCCGGTTTATCATTTTCGATCATTCTTTCGAGATCTATGTAGGGGCGATTGCAGTTATTTTTACGTCACTCGGAATTTGGCTGGCTCTGAAGCTTTCAAAGCCAAAGGTCGAAACGGTCGTCATTGAAAAGGAAGTGTTCATCGCCAGGAACGAAAATTTTGTTCTCAATGAAGCCATGGTCGCTGAACTTGAACTCAACAAACGCGAATTGGAGGTTTTAACATTAATGGCCGAAGGTTGCAGCAACCAGGAGATCGCCGCCAGGTTGTTTGTTTCGTTGAGTACAGTCAAAACACACAATCAGAATCTTTTCGAAAAGTTAGATGTGAAAAGACGAACACAAGCCATTGAAAAAGGAAAAAGATTAAGTTTGATTCCATAATTCGTCCTTCTTTAGTACGAAAACAGAAGGCTCGACAAAGATATAGCCGAAAGTATGACCAGAAACGTCAATTAGTGGGTCACATTTGCAAAAAAAACACATGAAAAAGAACATTATTATCTACGGATTAATTGCTGGCATCGTGGTAGCTATACCAATGTTGGTTGTTGTAAATGGCATCGCTGATGCACAAGGCAAAGTTGACTTTGATAAAAGCATGCTCATCGGGTATGCTTCCATGCTTATTGCGTTTTCCATGGTTTTTGTCGGAATAAAGAATTACCGCGACAAATACAATGGCGGAACGATTACTTTTGGGAAAGCATTTAAAACAGGATTTTATATTGTATTGATTGCATCTACTATGTATGTTATTACTTGGCTCATTGATTATTTCTTTTTTATCCCTGACTTTATGGATAAATATGCAACTCATATGCTTGAACAACTAAAAGCCGATGGTGCAAGCTCAGCAGAAATTGAAAAGCAGTCTGCAGATATGGTAAAATTCGGAAAAATGTATAAGAATCCTTTCTTTAATGCATTAATGACATACATGGAAATTTTACCTGTCGGATTGATCGTAACACTTATCAGTTCATTAATTCTAAAAAGAAAACCACTACCAACAACCTGATCAACATGGCAAAAGTAGCAGTAATAAAAACAAAGGAAAACGAATCGAGCGTCGAAGATTTTATCGGAAAGGTCAAAGACGAACAGCAGCGTGCAGACAGTCTGGTCATTCTAAAACTAATGAAAAAAGTCAGCAAAGAAAAACCAAAAATGTGGGGCGCATCTATGATCGGATTTGGTAATAAGCGTTATAAAAGTCTGAACACCGGTCGTGAAGTCGATTGGTTCAAGATCGGTTTTTCTCCTCGAAAGGCAAATCTTTCTTTGCATCTGATCCTCGATATGAAAGAGCATGCAGCACTGTTCAAAAAATTAGGTAAGCATAAATCAGGCGTAGGCTGTCTTTATATTAACAAGCTCGAAGATGTTGACTTAAAGGTTTTGGAAGAGTTGATAGGTGCTGCGTTGAAAGGCAAGTAAAGAGTAAGCAGGCCGTTTATGGAATTATTGAATGTATTTACAGCGAATTAAATTTAAATTTACGCGGAAGAGCAAGTTAAAAAAATAGAAAACGGATGAAACAATCTCATCCGTTTTCTATAACACATCTCTAACCCACTCTAATTATCTTTTCTTTTAAATTAATCGAATTAAAATCCTAATCCTATTGCAAAACCATTTATTGTACTATTTCCAATAGATCCTGTTGGATATGCATAACCGGAAGTAGTATTAATACGATAGATTTTTGTAGAATATCCGGATTTAAAAACGGCGTAGCCATCATTACTTGTTCCACCTATATCAAATCCATTTGCTTCGGGAACATTTACATTCGTGTTTCCAATTTCAACAATTGTACCTGCATTAGGCGGGTCGATTTCAATAAACTTGTTAGTTGTATAATCAAGTCCATACAATTCTGTCATAGTGCTTCCTGCAAAATTATTAGTGTAGGCTACTGCAGAAATGTTAGGTGTTCCCGGATTCAAATTTAAATCTACAATAACTATTCCGTTATTCGGATTGAATCGTAAATTCTGACCGGTATTACTGACTATTCTAAGTCGATCAACTGTAGGATTAAAGTCCATTCCAAAACTAGTTCCGGACAATGTAGGAATAAGTGTAAATGCTAAAGTTGCAAGTCCGGAAGCAGTATTAATTGTATAAACATTACTATTAATTCCTAAGCCATATAATTGACCATTTAAAGGTCGCATATCTATTCCTATTAAAACATCACCTGCTGCCAAACCTGTTACTGGCTTTGAAATTACATTGTTATTGTTGTAACTCATTAAACCAAAAATTAACAAATTGTTTGCACCGTCCACTGCGTAAGCAACGGATGCAGTTGGAATTGCAATTGCAGTATAGTCTCTTCCCGGAAATGTTGTTCGCACCTTTGCTTCACCGGTTGATAGTTTTATTGATAATAATGTTGAGACATTATTAATTTTGAATACTGCTATACCATCTTCGTTTGGAGAAATGTCAAAGCCGCCTTCTCCTTGTACATCAAGAGTGAGTGGACCAATCTCAACTAAAGTACCGTTGTTGGGAGGATCTTGTCTGTACAGTTTATCATTGATTGGATCAATATCGTATAACACAGTAGATGTAGCGCCTGATCTGTTATTTAAATATGCAACTGCTGAAATTTGTGCTCCGGCAGCTCCATTAATTGCCATATCAGTAGCGGCCACAGTTCCTGTTTCAGGATTAATTCTCAAATTTTGACCTGTACTTGTTACAACACGAATACGATCAACAACCGGATTAAAATCAAATCCTGCAATTGAACCGGAAAGCAACGGAGTAAACGGACCGACACCAATCATTCGTGCAACGCCTGTCATTGGATTAATTACATACAATCGACTTGTACTACCTAATCCATATAATATACCATTTGCAGGTCTGAAATCAATTGCTAAAATGGTTTCGCCTGATTGTAAACCTGTAATCGTTACACTATTATCAGCTGATGACGATTGACCTGTACACTTGCTAGAATTAAATTCATCCAATTGCAATCCATTTGCAAGTGCGTAAAATTTTGTGTTCGATCTTCCCCAGTTGTCTGAGTAACGTTCTGTTTCACCCGGAATTAATGGCGAAATGTTATCTGTCAATTCATCTTTTTTACAAGATGAAAGAGAAATAACAAGGAGACAGAGCCCTGCTATTGTGTTCTGAATTTTTTTCATGATATTGGTTCTTTAAGTGTTAGAAATTTGAATATATAATGTAATGTTCTGTTTTTATTTAATTTGTCCTGATTATAAGTGTAACATCAGAATAACAGATATGCTAATTTCCCACCTTATAAAAAAAACTTACGGCTTTAGATAAAGAATGGTTTTATTTTTAAATAATATTATTTAAGTAATTATTTGTGCTATTATTTAAAGGTATTCCGGAAATTGTAATAGATCCATTTAATACTTAATGGCACAATATTTTCATTTCTAAGGCAATAAATCTTTTGATTATCATGATTTTTCGGTGTATTTGATGCCCCTCACTACGCAATTTTCCGATTTTATTTCTGTTCTTTCGATTTATTGTTTAAGTTTGGATTGTCTGCTAAAATTAAAAGATTGAAAAAACTACTATTGTTTTTTTTACTAATCATCGAATTCAATTCATTTGCTCAGGATACTTTAATCGCAAATGAGAAAACTCGTTTTCATAAATGGTCTGTCGGAATATATGTCTCTCCTGATTATTGCGATAGGACATTAGTCAACAATTTTACATCGCCATATGCAGGCATGATAATAGAATTGCGAAACAAAAGTGAGCAATTCAAAATTGCCTATTCAGCAGGAGTAAGTCTGGGTTATAAATTTAACAGAAGGACAGGAATTGAATTTGGTTTTTCTTATTCTGACATGGGTTATTCTACCAAAGAGATTGAACTGACTTTTGGTGACATGATAGACCCGCGATTTGGATTTACTTATTCAACCTCAGGAACTGGAACATCATCTGATTATGCGTCAATTAAAATTTATTACAATCACATCTATCTTATTTTGCCTGTAAGACTTGTATATCAGTTCGGTGATAAGAAGAGTAAATTTATTGTAGGAATTGGTTTAGCAACCGGATATCTTCTTAAGTCGACTTCCAGAATTGTTTTTGATAGCGGAGAGAGTATGACCATCAGTAGAGACGATCTGCAAAATGAAAAATATAATAAATATAATATCTTTCCTGAATTAAGTTTCGGTATCGAGAGGCAATTGAGCCAAAATATAGTGTTACGTGTTCAGCCTGTCCTTAGATACGGATTATTGCAGATCATTGACGCTCCAATTTCTGCTCATCTTTGGGGTGGAGGCTTAAATGTTGGGTGCTATTACAATTTTAAATAATCATGCACAACAAACTCCTGAATTACTTTTCCCGCATAATGCCATTGACTCCCGAGGAAGCAAATGCAATTGCAGCGACGATGAATATTCAGCCGTATAAAAAAGGCACGGTTCTTTTGAAGGAAGGGCAGATCTCATCAGAAGCTTATTTTGTTCTGGAAGGTTGTGTGAGACAATTCAGTCTCGTTGACGGTGATGAGAAGACTACCAATTTTTTCACAGAAGAGCAATGGGTAGTTTCAATTCAAAGCATGAGCAATCAGGTTCCTTCAACTCATTTTTTAGAATGTTGTCTTGATTCATTCCTTGTTGTGGGCAACAGGGAGAAGGAAGAAGATCTATACAGACAATTTCCAAAACTTGAAACGATCTCCCGCAAGGTGATGGAAAAAATATTTGCAGAGCAGCAAGAGAACATGACTTCGTATACGACAGATTCTCCTGAGCACCGGTACATTAAACTTTTGAAGACGCGACCTGATTTATTTCAACGGCTGCCACAATATCAGATCGCCAGTTATCTTGGAGTAAAGCCGGAGTCATTAAGCAGGATCAGAAAGCGAATTGTGAGTAAGAAATAGAACTGTCAGTTCGAAGAAATAGTGATAGCAACATTTCCCTTCTTTCTGCCTGTTTCTACATACATATGAGCTGCTGCCATTTCATGTATTGAATATGTCTTGTCAATTACCGGTTTCAGTTTTCCTGATTCAACAAGTCCTTTAAGATAGTTGATATCTGCAGCAGACTGTTTTGTTACACCTGTCAAAACCTTTTTATCAGTCGTCATCGTTAACCACAAACCTTTTATCATTTCCGTTAAACCGGCTGCACTGAGAATCATTTTTCCGTTTACATTAAGTGACTTTGCACTTTTTGAAAAGTGAATAGTATTGACAGTATCAAAGATGACATCATATTTTTCATTATTCTTTGTAAAGTCTTCTTTTGTGTAATCAATGACTTTGTCGGCTCCAAGAGAGCGAACCATATCCAGATTTCCAGTGCTGCAAACAGCAGTTACTATTGCGCCGAATGCTTTAGAAATTTGAATAGCAGCAGTGCCCACTGCGCCCGAAGCGCCGACGATCAGAA
>JAYUWA010000263.1:0-5786 GCA_043753795.1 Bacteroidota bacterium
CGGGATTCCCTTTCAAGAGAATTGCAAAAAATTATTTACGACGACCAGCCTTACGTTTTTTTATATACTTCTATGCGTAGAAATATTATACATAAGCGTTTTGCGAACAGAATGATCTTTGCTGACAGGCCAGGAACACTGATAAATCCACTGCGATTATTGTCAATAAATCCTGTTATAACTCTGCAAAACGGAACTACTCCCTGAACAGTGTAAAGAGTACTTTAGAGGATTAGCAGAATTGCAAAATGCGGAAATACCTCTTCAGAAGAATATTGATATTTATACCGGGACTACTCGTTCTGGTATTTATTTCATTTATTCTGCTGAAGAATGCACCCGGAGATCCTGTCGACCAGATTTTGGCCGGACAACATCCGGAAATGAATTCCGCTTCTGCTTCTGAAAACGATAGTATTGTCAGAGCAGAAATTCAACATCGATTAGGACTGGATCTTCCTGTTTTCTATCTGAGTTTTTCAGAAAAAAATTCAATTATTCCTATCCTTAATTTTCACAGGCAAAATCAGTTTTCAAAATGGCTTTGGGGTGATGAGCAAACAAAAGGAATTTCTCGCGGTGATTTTGGTAATTCATATCTGACATCAGAGCCTGTTATAAATATTATCCAAGCAAAGATCGGCTGGTCCCTATTTTTTACGTTCATTTCTATCCTTATTGCATATCTCATTAGTGTTCCATTGGGTTTAAAATTGGCACTCATACCCGGCTCAAAAAAAGATCGGTTCTATACACTGCTTTTTACAATTCTGTTTTCAATTCCGGCATTTTGGGTTGCGATGTTTCTGATGTTTTTATTCTGCAATCCGGAAATGATGAATCTGTTTCCTGCCAGCGGTGTAATGCCTGCTGGTGGATTTGATTCAACTTCCAATTTGTTTACGAAATTTTATCAAACACTACCCTATTTAGTGATTCCTACGATCACTTACTCATACAGTTCATTTGCATTTCTGACAGGAAATGTAAAAAGTACAATAGCCGATATTTTAAAACAAGATTACATCCGAACAGCAAGAGCAAAAGGATTGGACGACAAAAAAGTTTTGTATAAACATGCCTTGCCCAATGCTCTCCTTCCACTGATCACTATTTTCAGTCATGTTTTTCCCTATGCAATTGGCGGTTCAGTTGTGCTTGAGACTATTTTCAATATTCCGGGAATGGGACTAACGATATTTCAAAGTATCAGCTCGCAGGATTATCCTGTTGTCATCGCAATATTTCTGTTTACAGGAATCATAACGATGGTAGGTTTCCTGTTAAGTGATGTATTATATGCAATCGCCGACCCGAGAATCTCATTTCAAAATAAAATGAAATGAAAAAGAGATTCAAATCTATTTACGAAAAGCTGAGAGTTAAGAACCTTCCCGGTGTACTGAAATTTTATCTGTTGATCGCAATTCTGGCACCATTGCTTGCAAATGAAAAGCCCTTAGTAATTAAATACGATAGCAGGTTTTATTTCCCGGCATTTTCTTCTGATCCGTATTTTGGAATTTTAAATACTAACGGACAAAAAGAAAATCTAAGAACAGAATCGATCGACTGGAAAAATCTGAATTCCGAACTGAAGATATTTACACTCATCCAATGGTCGCCTGGTCATTCAGATCTGGAAAATGGCAATTATGCTTCTCCGTTTTCCAAACAATATTTTATTGACAACAGCGGTGAAAGAAAAGAACTTCCATTTATTCAGAGACATCATCTTGGCACAACAAGAAGCGGAGAAGATGTTCTGGCAGGACTTATCCATGGAACGAGAATTTCATTGTGGATTGGATTTGCTTCGATGTTGATCGCAGGATTTTTTGGTGTCTTAATCGGAGGCTTGGCAGGTTATACAGGAGATTACGGATTAAAGACACAGAGAATCTCTTTATTCTACTCGTTGCTGATGATAATCCCTGCTTGGTATTATTCCTTCACACTACCATCAGATTTCATTTCAGATAGTTTTTCATATTCAATTCTGACAGGTATTATGATTCTTTTGATTTCAATAGCAATTTTTATCCTCATTATTTTCTGGCCAGTAATATTCAAGGTAAAGCTATCCGGTAAAAATTATTTGACACAGAGCATATATATTCCTGTCGATTTTATTGTGATGCGCATCATTGAAATTTTCCTTTCGCTTCCGCGAATGGTGCTGATACTTACTATTGCAGCAATCAGTCGACCGTCGATCAGTACATTGATTCTTATCATCGGACTCACCTCATGGACAGATATTGCCCGGATTACAAGAGCTGAGCTACTGAAACTAAGAGAAGTAGATTTTATTCTTGCTGAAAAGTCAATTGGTACAGGATTAAAAGACATACTATTTAAACATATCTTGCCGAACATTACACCCGTTGTTATTACAGTATTGATATTCGGTGTTGCATCAGCAATACTACTTGAAACAGGACTTTCATTTCTTGGAGTAGGACTTCCTGCAGGAACTGTAACATGGGGAACATTAATGTTTGCTGCCAGAGAGAATTTTACGGCTTGGTGGCTCGTTGTATTCCCCGGACTGGCAATTTCAGTGCTATTAGTGACACTGAATAATTATGGAAAGAAACTCTATTGAATCAGACTTCAATACCCGATTTCTTTAACAAAATTTAACGAGTCGATTCATACTGCATTCATAGATTTTTTAATAAAATTGCAAGGCACACAAAATGCAATCTATTACAAACCGAAATATAAATAAGTATCAGTAATATGGATATTAAAGAAATTAACGAGAAAATTCATCGCGAATCAGCATTTGTCGATCTATTGATGATGGAATTAGGTAAAGTCATTGTAGGACAAAAATATATGACTGAGCGACTGATGATAGGAATGCTTGCAAATGGCCACATCTTACTTGAAGGTGTGCCCGGTTTAGCAAAAACACTGGCGATCAAATCACTTTCATCGGCCATCCATGCCAGATTCAGCAGGATTCAATTTACACCGGATCTTTTGCCGGCAGATTTAATTGGAACGATGATCTATAATCAAAAACAAGAATCATTCACTGTTCGCAAAGGTCCCATATTTGCAAACTTTATTCTTGCTGATGAGATCAACCGTGCTCCTGCGAAAGTTCAAAGTGCATTGTTAGAAGCCATGCAGGAAAGACAAGTGACTATTGGTGATACAACATTCAAACTTGATGAACCGTTTTTAGTACTTGCTACACAAAACCCTATTGAACAAGAAGGAACATATCCATTACCGGAAGCTCAGGTAGATCGTTTCATGTTGAAAATTGTGATCGGTTATCCGACGAAAGAGGACGAAAAGCTTATCATCCGTCAGAATATCAGCAATGATTTTCCAAAGGTCAGTCCAATGGTGAACATTGAAGAGATCACAAAAGCAAGAAGCGTTGTCCGTGAAGTATACATGGATGAAAAGATCGAAAAATATATTGTTGATATAGTTTTTGCATCACGCTCACCGCAAGATTACAATTTAGCTAGCCTTAAACAATTGATCAGCTATGGTGGTTCACCTCGTGCAAGTATCAGCTTGGCACTTGCAGCAAAAGCCTATGCATTCATTAAGCGCCGCGGATATGTTATACCGGAAGATGTCAGAGCAATTTGTCATGATGTAATGCGTCACAGAATTGGAATAACCTATGAAGCCGAAGCAGAAAATGTAACCAGCGAATCGATCATTAATGAGATCTTAAACGCAGTGGAAGTTCCTTAGTGTTTTGTGATTCGTAATTAGAGATCTGAAAGTAGAAAGTTGTTATTAGACAAGTGTTATTAGTTAACCCGTTGCTCGAAATTCAAAACGTTCGCCCTTCGACTTCGCTCAGGGACCGTGGCTTTTGGTCAGATATGTGTGAATTTTTTGCGAAGAAAATTCTCCTAAAATTAAAGTTAAATTTTCTTCGCAAAAAATTCACACATTACCTCTTATAAGACGGTCCCCGAGCTTGTCGAGGGGCAATAATTTCGAACAACGGGTTAGTTATTAGTTATTAGTTATTAGTTATTAGTTATTAGTTATTAGTTATTAGTTAAAAAAGGGTGGAAACAACAGAGTTATTAAAAAAAGTTCGCAAGATCGAGATCAAGACGAGAGGATTATCTTCTCAGATCTTCTCAGGAGAATATCATAGTGCTTTCAAGGGTCGTGGTATGGCTTTTAGTGAAGTACGTGAATATACAGCGGGAGATGATATTCGAATGATCGACTGGAACGTTACTGCGAGATTCGGACATCCGTTTGTCAAAGTGTTCGAAGAAGAGCGTGAACTTACTGTAATGCTCGTTGTTGATGTGAGTGGTTCCGAATCGTTTGGTACGCATAGTCAGTTCAAGAAAGATCTAATTACAGAATTATGCGCCGTACTCTCCTTTTCCGCTATTCAGAATAATGATAAAATAGGAATTATCTTCTTCAGCGACGTAATTGAAAAATTTATTCCACCAAAAAAAGGAAAGTCACATATACTTAGGATAATAAGAGAACTGATAGAGTTTACACCGCTTCACAAAAAAACAAATATATCGGAAGCGATGCGATACATGGCCAATGTTATTAAGAAAAAATGTATCTGTTTTGTTATCTCCGATTTCCGTGATTCAAAATTTGAAGATGCATTGAAGTTGGCAAATAAAAAGCATGATGTAGTTGCACTGCAGATCTATGACAAGCGCGAGACAGAACTACCTGATATCGGTTTGATGGAATTACAGGATGCCGAATCCGGCCAACGTCTGGTGGTAGATACATCCGATGCGAAAGTTAGGGCGCTCTATAAAAAGAACTGGGAAATGAATGACAAGCAGCTTAAAGAAGTTTTTGCAAGAAGCGGAGTTGATCAGGCAAGGGTCAGAACTGATCAGTCGTACGTTCAACCACTGATGTATCTGTTCAAGAAACGTGGGCGTTTAGGTAAATAGGAAAGTAAAGTATGTTCAAGAAAATAAAAAGTTTTATTAAAGTAAGTTTCCTCTTTCTCCTCTTCATTTGCACGAAAACAAATGGAAGTAGTTCAGAAGGTATTGTAAAAGCAATAGTTGATACCAATCAAATCAGGATCGGTGAACAATTCCGGTTGGAATTGAATGCAATTGTACATCCGAACACAGAAGTTTTTTTTCCTGTATTACCGGATACATTCAATCATTTTGAGATCGTCAACAGAGGAAAAATTGATACGATTCCTGCTTCAAACCCTCTAACATTAAGACAACAATTTACGGTGACTTCATTCGATTCCGGTTTTTTTGTTTTACCTCCTTTTCCATTCCTTGTAAGAAATCTTAAAAACAGTGTCGCTGATACGCTATCTACAGAAGCTTTATTGATGGGCGTGCGGACAATTCCTGTCGACACAACAAAAGAGATCAAAGACATCAAACCTTTGATGAATGTTCCATATCCATGGAAAGAAAAACTTCCTTATCTGATTGGTGGATTACTTCTTATAGCAGGATTAATTTATCTGGCGATCCGTTATTCTAATCGTAAGAAAGTTATTATTGTCGCTCCAACTAAACCAAAGACACCTGCCCATATCAGGACTATTCAGACATTAAAGACAATTGAAGAGCAAAAGTTATGGCAAAATGGTTTCGCAAAAAAATATCATATTGAAGTTTCAGATACTATCCGCGGATACATTGAAGAGCGTTTCGACATTCGCGCAATGGAACAAACCAGTGACGAAACTTTGAAATTATTCGGTCCAAAGCAAATCGGTGGAATTGAAAAAGAAAAGTTGCAATATATACTACAGTTAGCTGATATGG
>JAYUWA010000264.1:0-5778 GCA_043753795.1 Bacteroidota bacterium
CAATATGTAGTATCACCAGGATATATCGGGGTTGTAATCAAATTAGCATTATTAGCTGGAATTGTATCGGAATATGAACTCTTATTTCCGAATACATAAATATAATGTTTCCCACCTGCTTGAAGATTGAATGTTCCATCCGTATTAAAACTTCCCAGATTGGATGTTGGATTCCATTTCATATCCGCACCATTTTCAGCAGGGAAACGGCTGTCTTCACCAAAGGCAATATTCAATCTTTCTCCAGTTTCAAGATCCATTGCATAACCGGGGAAATAACTATAACCTGAATCGGTGCTGCTATAAGAACCATCTAAATTCATTGACGGATGCATTCGAATCAATCCATGATATTGACCACCTTCTGTGGCTAGGGAATTAGTACCCATCTCAAATACTACGCAACGACTCCACTTTGATTTATCAGGAGTTATTACAACATCTACGTTTGATAAATATTCCATTCTGTCATAGAACGGTGCTGACTTACCAGAATAAACAGACGCAGAAGGTGCAGGAGTGACACGGTCAGATGCGGTTGATGAATTTGTCAATCGGAAAGGCGCCCAAGAACCACCTAATGATTTCGAGAAAAATTCATTCGGATCAATTTCCGGTTTGTAATCCGGCAAAACATCTTTACCGGCCATGATCCAGTTCAATGGTTCAAAGCTATTCTCATCACCAATTCCTGACAACCAACGGTTGTTAGGATTGGAATAAACTCTTGTTACTTCAATGAATCCATTACCATCACCGACAACTTCACCTGTATTTTTAACCTGATTCATGCTTATTGAGAATCCATAATTAGGGAACAATTGATCATACGGAAATTCAAGAGACTTCAGAGCAGTATCGATTTTACCGGACTGAACATTTTTTAGATACCATCTTCCACTTGCCACGATCTCAAGTGCTGTTGCATTATAAGTTGCATCCGCATTAACCGAATTTGACATTACAAGTTCATAAGGACCGCTGCCATTTATTGCAATGATCTGTGTACTTTGAGGGAAGAAGTCATTACTTGAATTGAGGTATTGACCGATTTGAAGTGTATCAATATTGGCAACATTTGTGATCGTATTTGATTGCCCAACAATGTCACCTGTGAATGGAACTCTTGTAATTGTATCTGAAAGCCATAATTCGAAGTCACCACCATCAATCTTGAATGGATCATAAACCCGGATATCAACCGGACCATGGCCACCAACGTAAGTAGGTGTTTGAATTCTATTATTAGACTGACTAAAAATGATGTTATCAATCTGACTTTGTTTTATATCTAATGTTTGACGATCTGAACCAAAGTTATGACCATTACCGAATCCGGTGATACGTGTAATTTCCGGGCCATCACCATATTCAGCACCAAGTACAAGACCGTTTTCTTCAGGAGTTGAAATGTGAGGAATCCCTGTAAAGATCTCGATCTTTTCTCCTTTTGCATTCTGACGACTTTGTACGTATGGCTGACCATAAATTCCATTAAGATCCGGATCCAAAGGATTCTGAACATCTGCTACTGAATCATAAGCATAAGCAACCGCAAAGAAATAATATGTTTTATGATTCACCATTGCAGGGTCACCGGTAGCAAAAGCATCAGTTGTAACTTTAAATGAATGTCTTAATCCATTATCCTCTCCGAAAACTTCTTCACTAGGAACGAATGAACTGATGTCACCATCAAATACTTTATTTACGATCTGAGAAATACCGTTTTTAACATCGCACTGAAATATCAGACGAGCTTTATCAGCATTCTTAAGATCATTTACAGATACAGAAGGATCTTTAACCTGAAACACTTTGTATCCTTCGAATCTGAAGATTGCATTTGGTTCAACAGGAATATTGATATCCTTTTCTTTGTAATCTTCTTTTAGATTATTTGAACCGGAAGGGTTATCGATGGAAATAATTAGTTCTTTATCCAATTCACGAATTGTAAGGTTAGGTGCACTTGGTCCATTGATTACACGGAAACAAGATTCAAATAAGTTCTGCGCTTTTGCATCAGCAAGTTTCAATAAACGTACTGAAGCCTCAGGACCACCAGATGAGGTACGTGCCCATACAGCACCAGTTGTAATATAGTTTACTGCACCTGGCATTAATGTAAATGGTCCTGCAGATTGAAGGAAACGACGATCATCAGGAGTATTTGGTGTGCTGTTAGGTCCTGTTGGAGTTGTTTCTGTCCAGATGAAAGACTGTGGAATTGAATCTGTACCTAATCCTAGTGGATCAGAAGTTCCCGGGAACATGAAATCGCAAGGCACTCCACCAGGAGTTTGGTAGCCATTACCACCAAACAACATTTGAGAACCGTCTTTCCAGATACCTCTTAAATAGTTGTAGTAATCTTGTGCATCATCCGGGTTACCAAAATTTGAACCATCGTTATTATAGTAAACAAATTTCGACATGATGATCTGCTCACCAGGTTCATCGATCTCGCCATCGCGGTCATTATCTTTTAGATCAAGTAAATCTGCTTCCGGGCCTTCAAAGAAATCTACACCCACTGCAGGAGGATTTGCTCCATAACCCAATGCACCTTCATCTACTGCTTTGCCATTGTAACAGAATCCCAATCCTCTTTCAACATCACAACCAACATAATCGTCCAGGTAATTTCCAAGATCCGGATCTACCCATGCACCAAAATATGTTTCATTAAGTACAGTAGTTGCACGGTTAATTATTTTATAGCGATAAAATGTCATGTTATTGATCTCGTCTCCGGTATTGAATCCAAAAGCTTGAGCCTGAATTTCAACACCTACAGGATACTGACTGTTGGTTTCATTGTGAATGTTACCGACATCATTAAATACCCACCAGATAGTTTGATCACCTTTCAGTAGGCTCTTGTCACAATTATCAAGGTTACCATCAATATTGTATTTTGGATAATCACCGTTTTGATAAATGTAAACTCCATCACCATCTGCATCAAAGAAAGGTGCAAGCACGAAATTTTCATTGAAACCATTTCCCGGCCAATCTTTAATACTACTTGGTACAGGATATGCTGTATTTTGATTGATATGATATTCCAGATGAAAATTTTTCACCTCAGCAAAAGTTATATTCCAATGCTTATCATATTGCGCACATTTTTCAGGAGAAATTGAAACAGATGCAACATCGATCGGTCCCGGCCAGAAATCACTTCCTGACTGACGATACGTCTGAGCAGCTACTTTCAAATTATTTGAACCTGCTTCCAAACCACCGATCCAGATCGCTCCTGCAAACAATGAATGTTTACCCGAACCTACCGGTACTTCATAGAGTGCATCACCGGAAAGGTCCCACCACATATCACCATTGATCCAGATGGGAGTCCGAACGTTATTGATATTAAGATCGGCCCTCGACTTCGATGGCTCACAACCGGCAAAGGTCTGATTACCTCCGCTTGGTCCTGAACTACGTTGAGGCGAATTGACATTTTCTTTTGCGATGACCATTCCTGAAACACTCAGGAACATGATCGCGGTATATATATATCTTTTCATTAGTTAATAGTGATTTGTCTGATTAAAAATTAAACTGAACGCCTAAGTGAATACGACGTGGCTGACTGTAATTGCTAGCATTATTTACAGCTAAACGATACAAGTCAATGTATGCCTGAGGACTAACTTTTGATGCAATTGAAGTCTGAGCACCGGGCGATGTTACATAACCATCATCACTCGGACTTCCTGTTGCTGCATATACCGATGATACGTTCTGTGTATTAAGCACATTTAAAACCTGCAAGTAAATGTTTGCATACACTTCTTTACGGGCTTCACCATTTTTCTTTGTACCTGTTTTGATTGCAAAATTCTTGTCGAGCTTAGCATCGATCTTGAACTGCCATGGGTAACGTGAACCATTGATCTGACCTGCGATCACCGAACGGCTGTTAGCTGTTGTGGTGAAATCTGCTGTCGGAGTAATGTTTGATTTACGAGTATATGGTGTTCCTGAACCAGCACGGAATACCATGTTCAAACCTGCATCAGAGAATACCTGTTTGTTAAACCAAACCGGTCCTGTATAATTTTTTCCTGATCCATAACGGAAATCGAATGAAGTAACAAATGTATGGCGCTGATCAAAACTCAAAGGCTTGATCTCACGAAGATTTGTTTGTCCTGCCTGAGATAGAATTCCTGAACTTGTATTCGCATCCGATCCTGTACCATCAGCAAACTGAAGTGTATAGCTTATATTCATACGAACATTACTTGTACGACGCAGATCATAGGCAAATGACAGACCTTTTACAGTTCCAAAGTCGATATTTCCATACGTACTGTATTTCACCGGATATGCATAATCAAGATTGATGATCTGAACCATGTCTCTTAATTCTTTATAGAATGCAGAAATTGTGAATGCAGAACTTTTTGAAATCTTCTGTTGGAAAGAGATCTCATAATCTGTTGTAGTTTCAGGTTTCAAATCAGGATTACTGAATGTACCACCAATACCTTGGGCCCAACTTAAATAAGAGATTGGATCAAAGCGAACCAGATTAAGATTTTGTGGACGTTGCGTAAGGATGTCATAGTGAGCTGCAAAATATGCTTCATCAGAGATTGGGAATGAAAAGGCTACACGTGGCATGATGTTCACCTGTGGATCATAATCCTTGAAGGCATTTGTATTGATTGAGTTTTCCTTGAAATCATTATAGTTAGCCAAATAAGGCTGAATTCCACCATTCGTTGTTTCAAGTAAAGGTTTTAGATCAGTAATACCAACACCTTCAGCATTGTACCATTGATTTCCATCTCTGTAACCAACTACTTCAGTAGGATTTTCAGAATTATCAACATACACTGCGAAGTCATTTCCGATATTTCCAGGAACATTAGTAAGTGCAGCCACTTCAGAACTTCCTGCATCTCTAATTTCATATAGTGAATAAGCATCTTTCAACACAAACTGATTGGCATCAAAACGATCGACACGAACTCCAATGTTGAAAATGACATCATCAAAAGTAAATCGATCTTGAATGTATCCTGCAATATATGTTGGTCTGAACGCATCTATTCTGCGAATATTTACACCACCTTCTTTATCTGAATAGAAGTTATTCAAATTCCATGAATTTGAATTGTCTTCTTTTCCTGTATAATCATAACCATAATAATTTACGACAGCATTACCATTATTAAGTAACTCATCCGCTGTAAACATATCAAGACTATATTGAGATGGCTCATATGCATCTGTCTGGATCGTATCACTGTAATCAATTCCATTCGCATCACGGAAGTTTTCATAGAAACCTTTTATGATGTTTCCATCACTATCAAAATCGCCGGGGCTATACAATGCCTGAGAGAAGTTAACGAATGTAATTGCGTTATTTCCTTGAACGAACGTGTTTGAATAAGCTGTATTCGGGTCACCACCGACTATTTTTTGATTTCCCAATTGGCGCATCAATTGCCACAATGAATTAGGACTAATCGTATATCCTCGATCTGTTCTTTGTTCGTATTCTAGACCTATTACGATATTATGGTTTTTGATATCAACTGATCCGTTTGTACTTACACGGAATTGACTGTTATTGTCTATCGAATACCCTGTACGAACGCGTCCCGGAGTTGACCAAATACCGTACACGTTCAAACCATTTCTGTTATCACCATTTAGCAGACCACCCCCTAAAAGGATGTCATCCAAATTAGACTGGTAACCTGAAGTTCCAAATGGATCTGTTAACTCAAAATACTGTGAAGTGTAATTAGA
>JAYUWA010000265.1:0-5778 GCA_043753795.1 Bacteroidota bacterium
AAACAAACCCGGACAAAACATAGTGATTATTGTTTGTCCACATAGTGTTCGTTGTAATGTCGCCACTTACAGTAATTACGCTCTGCGCTTGAGTTAAAAACGGCGCAAAGAAGATTGCAATGATTAGTAATAATTTTTTCATGATAGCTTAGGTTTTTTTTTCTGCAGCAAAAGTACCTGAGCTATGTTATGATGAAGTTATGGGAGAATTAAGTATAAGTAAACATAATACGGGAAGAGACTATATAGTGGCAAATTTGAAGTGGTTGCCGGATTTATAGTGTGGAGTGTGATTTTTAAAATGCCCACACTACACACTGCATGATCAAACTGGAATATGGCTTAACTTTTTGTAGTTTGAAGTTTGGAGTGGGATTTGCAAAATGCCCACACTCCAAACTTCAAACTCAAACTAGGTTAATTGGTGTGGAGTTTGAGTTTGAAGTGTGTAGTGTGGGCTATTTACAAACAGCATGTTCAAACTGGAATTATAACTTTCTGGAGAGTTGTTTTAGTGTAAGAGTAAGTTTAAGTGCAAGTACCAAGACAAAAAGAAACAGCGGCTCTCCCTGCCGCTGTTCAACTCGAATAAACACCTCCATGTTGTTTAACCAAAAACTAACCATGAGATGGGCACAATATACAGTGGCATTAAAGTGAATTCAATTCAATTCAGCAGTATCTCTTACAGTCTTGGTAAACTTACGGTTTTTGGGTGTGAGTAAATTGGTGAAAAACTTCGTCAACCTCCCGGATTCCACCGATATTAACTGTTAATTTCGTTTCCAATGAAAATTGAAAGAAATTACCCACTACAGGAGCTAAACACATTTGGCCTTAAAGTGCATACAACTGCCTACTTCAGGATCACTTCACTGGAAGAAATCAATGAACTTTTGTCAAATCCGGAAATTTCCACACTGAAAAAACTTGTACTAGGTGGTGGAAGTAATATGTTATTTTCTAAAGACTATGATGGACTTATAATTCATAATTGCATTCAAGGGATTCGAATCGATAGTGAGGGCGATGATCAGGTTCTTGTTACTGCAGGTGGTGGAGTTAACTGGCATGCGTTCGTGCTTTATTGCGTGGACCATGGTTACGGCGGTATAGAAAACTTATCGCTGATTCCGGGATGCGTTGGTGCTGCTCCGATACAAAATATTGGTGCGTACGGCGTGGAGATAAAGGATACATTCTTTGAACTGACAGCAGTAAATCTGATTGATGGAAGTCTGCAGAAATTCAATGCTGCTCAGTGCCATTTCGGATATCGTGACAGCGTCTTTAAGCGGGCAGGGAAAAATAAATTCATAATTACTGAAGTTACATTCAGACTTTCTAAAAATCCGGCGATCAATGTTTCTTATGGAGCGATCAAAATTCAAATTGAAAGTATGAACATCTCCGCTCCTACTATTAAGGATGTCAGCGAAGCTGTTATTGCTATCCGTCAAAGTAAATTACCGGATCCAAAAGTGATCGGTAATGCAGGCAGTTTTTTCAAAAATCCTGAAATACCTAATACTCAATTTGAGGAGCTCCAAAAATCATTTCCTGATATTGTGGGATATAAAACTCACGATCAACTTACCAAGGTTGCAGCCGGGTGGCTAATTGAAAATAGTGGCTGGAAAGGTAAGCGTATCGGAAATACCGGAATGCATGATAAGCAAGCTTTGGTTTTAGTCAATTATGGAAATGCAACAGGGAATGAATTGATTCAACATGCAAAAAATGTTCAGTCAAGCGTAAAAGAAAAATTCAATATAGAACTTGAAATGGAGGTTAATATAATCTGACCTCAAAAAGTCTTTTTCAGAATTTGAATTACAAAAACTTTTCGATTTCCTTTTTAGTCTGATCTAATTCCTCTTTCAAGCGAACAACAAGATCACTCATTCCATAACTGTCAAGCTCTTTCCCTTTGATCTCAATAGTTCTGCATGTATCTGCAATTTTATTTGCACCAAGGTTCAATGCAGATCCTTTTAGTTTATGTGCAAGAGATGCCATTTGCGGCAGATCCATTATTGGCAGTAAACCGGAGATCTGATTAACAATATCTGTACTTTGATCTACAAACATTTTTATTACCTGGTTAAAGAAAGAAGGATCTGCCCCGGAAGTCATTTCTTTCAATCTCATTAATGTTGGCTCATACAAAATTACATTGCTGTTGCCATTTGTAGATGTAGCTTTATTTGTCATGTCGTTTTGGGATTCACGGAATCTTCCACCCCATTTTTTTATTCGTTCAACAATCTCTTCAATCAGAAATGGCTTACTAATATAGTCATCCATTCCTGCTTCAAGGCATTTTTCCTTATCACCTTCCAAAGCAAAAGCTGTCATAGCGATTATCACAGGCTTTACTTCCGGTTTTAATTTTTCTATAATAAATCTGGTGGTTTCTAAACCATCCATTTCAGGCATTTGAACATCCATGAAGATCAGGTCAAATTTCTTTGCCCTTAAATGATCTATTACTTGTAATCCGTTTGATGCCATGGTAGGTTTAAATCCTAACCCTTCAAAAATATTCTGGGCAAGCTTCTGATTGATCAGGTTATCTTCTGCAATTAAAATATCCAGCGGAATTTCTTCACCCAATCGTTTTGTCATTCCATCAAATGACTTTTCATGCTGCGTCCGCTGATGATTCTCAATACTAAATACTCCAATTAATATATCCAATACTTTTGACCTGTCAACATTTTTCGGAATTACAGCTGTTACAACTTCATTAGTGTAATCAAAGAAAACTTCATCCGCTTTATCGACATTGAACAAAACCACCGGCAATGAGTCCTTGTTTCTGATCGTACGGACTTCCTGTGCAACAACAAGGGCCTTAGCTGTGATCAATTGGGCATCTATCAATACGATGTTGTAATCTGCTTTCTCCTGAAGAAGTTTTAGTCCTTCAGAAACGTCATTTGCAACAATCGGAATCAAGCCCCAACGCTTAAAATAATTCGCATAAAGATCCGCTTCTGTTTTATCGTCACTAATGATCAATACCATTGAATTGGAAAGTTTACTACTTCCCGATTTCTGATATTTTGGAATATCTGATTTCAAGACTTCCGCCGCATGGATATTAAAAATGAAATTTGAACCGACTCCTTCTGTACTTTCAACTTTGATAGTACCACCCATTAACTCAACAAGATTTCGACTGATTGCAAGCCCTAATCCTGTTCCACCATAGGTTCGGGCTGTAGATGCATCTGCCTGCGAGAATGGCATAAACAACTTTCCGATTCTTTCTTTAGGAATACCTACTCCTGTATCTTCAACTTCGAATTGAATATTCAAGTCATTTTTAGCAAATGAAAACTTACTTACACGAACAGTTACTTTTCCCTTTTGCGTAAACTTCAAGGCATTTGAAACCAGATTTAAAAGTATCTGTCTCAATCGAGTGATATCTCCATAAACAAATCCCGGAACATCCCTTGCTATTGTATAATGAAGAGAAATGTTTTTCTCCAATGCTTTTGACGCAAGCAAATCAAACGTTTCTTCGATACATCGCTTCAATGCAAATGGCTTTTTCTCCAACTCCATTTTTGAAGACTCTATTTTAGAGAAATCCAGGATATCATTTATAACGGACAACAAAGCCTCGCCACTCAATACAATACTGTCAACAAACTCCTGCTGCTTATTTGTCAATGGTGTTTGATTTAATAAACGACCCATTCCAATCACACCATTAAGCGGTGTCCTGATCTCATGACTCATGGTCGCTAAAAATCCGGACTTCGCCTGAGTTGCTGCTTCAGCTTCTTCTTTGGCTTTGGTCAATTTCAATTCAGCAATTTTCCGTTTGGAAATATCATGTCCGAAAATTGACACACTCTGAACAAATCCCTGATCATCTTTTACAGGAGTGAAAATTATTTCCAGATGAAGAGATTTTCCATTCACGGAAATTGGTTTTTCAAAAATGAATTCTTCACCTTTAAATGCACGTTGGTGAACATCAAGATAGTCCTTATGAAAATCTTCAGGAAGTATTTCAAGCAGATTGAATCCGGTCTCAACAACTACTCCCGTCTGCGCAAACAATTGATCACACAACCGTGAATTGATCAAGAGAATTGAATGCCTTTTATCGACAGACAAAATGGAATACTCTGCATTTTCAACCAGAGAATTCAGTCGCTTTCGATTTTCGTTCACAACCTGCTCAATACGCTTTCTTTGAGTAATGTTTTCAGTCAGTGAAATGATAAACTTCGGATTCCCATTTTCATTTTTAGAAACTGCTGAAGAGGAATTTACCCATATGACTTCGCTGTTTCTTCGGATCAATCGTTTCTCCTTTTTACTTGAAGGAAGTTCTCCGCTGAAGAGAGAAGAAAGTAATTTGCGTTCTACAAGTTTATCTTCTGCAGGAATGATATCCAATATTCCGATAGACAACATTTCTTCTTCAGTATACCCAAGTAAATTAGCAAATGCACCGTTGACCTTTACGAACTTATAATTTGTTCCGATGATTGCAACGGGCATTGTAGACGATTCCAGCAACTGCACAGATTCATTTTCAGTCTCACGAACATATGCACTAACCGCATCAGGCTTTTCTTCAGTAAATAGTTTTTCCGAAGGATTAGAAATCGGTCTAAGTCGTACAGAAATAACACGTCTGTCACCTGCTATTTTTTTTACTGCTTCCACTTCAGCATGAAAAACATTTTTCTTTATCGTTTTGAAAATGCCATGAACTTTAACTGTCAGATCTTTATCCAGTCCGGCTTTGATCTTGTTCCTGTCTTCCGCTTTCCATGAAGAATCGAACAGCACCGTCAGATCAATTCCGATGAGGTCTGAAACTCTTGCCTCAAATAAATTTGCCGCTGCAGAACTGCAATCAATTGTTAAACCTGTTACAGGACTAACAACAATAACTGCATCATCGAATAAATTATCATCGATCAATGAACCTGATCCCGGGATATCTACGGATGTCTCATCGGTCTCCTCATTCAATTCGGCATGAACTTCATTTGGCGCTTTTGAAATCTTCATCCACATGTATATCAGAGTCACGATCACAAAACCAAACAGACTTAGTAACAGGAAAAAAGTGAAATGAAGCTGGAGCATGTAGTCCAAAATAAAAACAAGAACATACACCACAGCAACTGCCAGAATCAGCAGTCTGTAGAGGATCTTCTTTCCTTCTTCGGTTTGGTTTTTATTTTGCGTTTTGGTACTCACTTTTGATCATGCACAACTATGCGAATCCTTATATGTAAATGGATTACATAGGTTTTGATAATCAGCCGTTGTTTCACAGTAATTCACTCGGCATTATTACATGGTGCGTATTGCAATTAACAACAATCACAGCAAAATAATGCGCAGACTTACAGCAATCATTTCATTAAAAAAGTCGATGCTAAGTCTGAAAAAAAGTTGGCAAAACGATTAATTCCTTTGAATAACTAAAATATTGCAACAATTGCCGGTAAGAAATAGCCAATTCGAGCGATGCAAACAAAAAAAAACTGTAATTAACTTACAGTTTTTTTATTTCCTGACGAACAAATTCGACGAGCTCTTTGATATAATTTTCCGAGAAATCGAATTGTATTCCGGCTGTTTTATAAATTTCAGGGATGCTCTTGGTGTATCCAAGACGAAGTGCATTCTTGTATTGTTCAATTGCTTTTGCAGGATCTTTTTTATAATTCCGCCAGACTGCAATTGCGCCAAGCTGAGCCATTCCGTATTCGATATAGTAAAATGGAACTTCAA
>JAYUWA010000266.1:0-5744 GCA_043753795.1 Bacteroidota bacterium
TGGATGTAGTAGCCCGCATTCATGGCCTTCTTACCTCCTACATTTACACTTGCACCAAGATTGTTCTTATAAGGTTTCTTATCCTTCGAAAAGCGTACATCACGATAGATTCTGTACACACAATCTTTCGACGAAAGATTTGCAAAACCTTTTTCAAACTTCACAGCTTCTTTTAAAAATGCATCAATCAGATCTGCAACATTATCTTTAGCAGAAATGTACTTCGATTTATTTTTTTCGAACCAGTCACGGTTATTATTCTTTTTTATTGCGGTAAGAAAATCGAGTGTTGATTTAGTGATCATATTACTATCAATTTGTAGAATTTCAAGATAAGGGATAAAGTTTTCAATGAAAAATTTCAAGCAAAAAAAAAGCTGCCTGTGGGGGCAGCTTCATACTATTTTAGAATATTATTATGCTTCAGCTAATACAAGAGGAGCTACAGAAACATAACTTTTCTGATCTGCTTTTTTACGGAAAACTACTTTTCCTTCTATCAAAGAATAGATCGTATGATCTTTTCCGATTCCAACATTATTGCCGGGCATGTGTTTAGTACCACGCTGACGGATGATGATATTTCCCGGAATCACATGTTGACCTCCGAAGATTTTAATACCAAGGCGTTTACTATGCGATTCGCGACCGTTCCTCGAACTACCTACCCCTTTTTTATGTGCCATGATCTTTAGATTTTATCAGGTTAATGACTGGTGAAATTATGCTGTAATAGCGTTGATCTGAATGCGTGTCAAATCCTGACGGTGACCGCTTTGTTTCTGATAACCTTTACGACGTTTCTTTTTGAAGATAATAACTTTGTCACCACGTAAGTGACCAACGATACTAGCAGAAACTGAAGCACCTTTAACTGCAGGTGTTCCGACGACCACTTTCCCGGCGTTTTCAACTAAAACTACGTCGCTGAATTCCAGCTTTTTTCCTTCTTCGCCTTCCAAACGGTGGACAATTACCTGTTGGTCTTTTACCACTTTAAATTGCTGTCCGGCTATGTTTACAATTGCGTACATATTGTTTCTGCTTAATTCCTCTTTTTGAGGGATGCAAATGTAATTAAAAAAAACAATTATCAAAATCGATATTGGAATTAGTTTTATGTGGATATGTAAATAAGTTTGCCTAACATTAAATATTGGAATTTTGAAGGAATTTAAGGGTTTCTTTCAAGTTCAAAACTGCGAATTAAAGTGAAACTTATCCAACTAAAATCTACCTAAATTGTCATTATTTCGAATTCAGGTATTTGTGCAAATTGCCTTATTACTGGTAACTTGCAGGAATATGAAACAGCCGTTAATGAATACAACCGGGTCCAACCACCTTTTAGGGGAACAGAGCCTGTATTTGCAGCAGCATGTCAATAATCCAGTTAATTGGCATCCGTGGTCTGAGGATATTTGGGATCAGGCAAAAAAGGAGAATAAGCTGGTTTTAATTTCCATTGGCTATTCATCTTGTCATTGGTGCCATGTCATGGAAAAGGAATCGTTTTTGGATTCCGCTACGGCAAAGATCATGAATGATAATTTCATTTGCATCAAAGTTGACCGTGAAGAACGGCCTGATGTGGATCAGGTTTACATGAAAGCTGTTCAGTTAATGACTGGAAGTGGCGGCTGGCCGTTAAATTGTATTACGCTACCCGATGGAAAACCAATTTATGGTGGAACCTATTTTCAGAATGCAACGTGGAAAGATCTCCTTTTAAAACTAGCGCAGTTCTACAAAGAAAATCCGGCTCAGGCTTATAAATATGGTGAAGAATTATTACAGGGAATTCATCATCCTGAAGTTTCTTCGACACTGACTTCTCAAACTTCCATCAACAAAAGTACATTAGAAGCTACAGTCACCCAATGGAAAAATTATCTCGACAATCATGATGGCGGACCGAATCGTTCTCCTAAATTTCCATTGCCAAACAACTATACATTTTTGCTGCGTTATGCAACAGAAAATAAAGATGACAAACTTTTAGATCATGTTAATCTGACATTGAAAAAAATGGCTTATGGCGGAATTTATGATCAGATCGGTGGCGGATTTGCACGGTATTCCACAGATAGTGCTTGGAAAATTCCGCATTTCGAAAAAATGCTTTATGATAATGCACAATTGATCAGTCTTTATTCAAAAGCATATCAGACCAATCAAGATCCACTATATAAACAGATCGTAGAAGAGACTTCTAGTTTTCTCAAGAGGGAAATGTCGGATGGAAATGGAAAATACTATTCGGCAATTGATGCTGATTCAGAAGGAGAAGAAGGGAAATTTTATGTCTGGACAAAAGAAGAGTTATCTTCTGTAACATTTCCACCGATTAAAAATAATCGTGAGAAAGAATTGATTTTTGACTACTTCAACATCAACGAAAAAGGTTATTGGGAGAAAGATAATTATTTACCGGTACGCAATTTCGAGAATGAGATTCTGGCAAAAAAATATAATCTTACCGTTGAAGAGTTCGGAAATTATATTGCTGCAGTAAAAACGAAACTTCTCAATCTAAGAGAACACAGAATTCGTCCGGGGATAGATAAAAAGATGATCACTTCGTGGAATGCATTGATGATTACAGGACTTTGTGATGCTTATCAGGCTTTAGGTGATAGTACTTACCTCAATGAAGCGATTCAATGCATGAAAAATATAAAGCAAAATGCTTACAACTCTGCCGGGAATTTATTGCATGTAGAAAGTCACAAAGGAAAATTACAAACCGGCTATCTCGAAGACTATGCATTTACAACATCTGCACTAATTTCTCTTTACAAAGTTACTTTTGATGAAAGCTGGCTTTATTCAGCACAACGATTGACTGAAGCAGCAATTGAACATTTTTATGATGATAAAAACGGAATGTTCTGGTTTACGTCGGACCTTGATCATTCACTTATCAGTCGCACGAAAGAAATTTCCGACAATGTGATTCCGGCATCCAATTCTGAGATGGCAAATAATCTTTTCATACTTGGAGAATATTTCGAAGAGCCGAAATACACTGCGATTGCAAGATCAATGCTTTCAAATGTAGCTTCAGAAATGCCAAAGTGGGGATCAGCATATAGCAATTGGGCTAATTTGATGATGAATTTTACTTCTCCCTTTAAGCAAACAGTAATTTCCGGAAAAGATGCGGAGGCAAAACGCAAAAAGATCGCTTCACATTATTTACCCAATGTCTTACTTGCCGGAAGTGTAAGCAATACGAGTGAATTACCGTTATTGACAAATCGTTTTGTAGCTGATAAGACTTACATTTATGTTTGCGAAAATAAAACGTGTAAACTTCCAGTTGAAGCCGAAGGAGATGCATTGAAATTACTTCAGCATTGATTATTCAGGCATGATTTTTTGTAAGATGCAGTGAATATTTACTTGTAAGAATATCATTTTCAGTAACAGAAACCCCATTGCAATCGTATTGATGGTAAGTCATTAAAAATCCGGAATTTAATTATGGAAAAAATTCGAAAGATCCTTGTCGCAAATCGCGGTGAGATCGCAATTCGTGTACTTCGAGCGGCTGCTGAGTTAAGCATCCGGACTGTAGCAGTTTTTACTTACGAAGACCGTTACTCCTTACACCGTTTCAAAGCGGATGAAGCTTATCAGATCGGAAACGACAATGACCCTTTGAAACCATATCTCGACATTGAAGAGATTATTCGTGTTGCTAAACAAAATAAAGTTCAGGCAATTCATCCTGGTTACGGATTTCTTTCAGAGAATGTCCGCTTTGCAACTCGTTGCCGTGAAGAAGGAATTATTTTCATAGGCCCTACTCCGGAAGTGATGGAGCAGCTAGGTGATAAAGTAAAATCCAAACTTGTTGCACGTTCATGCAATGTACCTGTCATTGAAGACAACAAAGTAAAACTTACTACTCCTGAAATTGCTTTGGAAGAAGCAAAAAGAATTGGTCTACCGGTAATATTAAAAGCCAGTGCCGGGGGTGGTGGACGAGGAATGCGCGTTATCCATGACGAAGAAAACTTAAAAAAATCTTTTGCAGAAGCGCAACGGGAAGCAGGAAATGCTTTTGGTGATGATACAATTTTCATTGAAAAATATGTCGATGATCCGAAACATATAGAAGTTCAGATCCTTGGAGATAATTTCGGGAATATCGTTCATTTATTCGAACGTGACTGCAGTGTGCAACGGAGATTTCAAAAAGTAATTGAGATCGCTCCTGCTCCATCACTTTCACAGGAAGCAAAAGACAGATTGTACAGCTATGCACTTAACATTGCAAAGACTGTGAATTATAATAATGCCGGTACTGTAGAATTTCTTGTCGACAAGGACGAAAATATATTTTTCATCGAAGTAAATCCGCGAATTCAGGTTGAACATACTGTAACGGAAGAAATCACAGGAATTGATATTGTCAGAAGTCAGATCTTAATTGCAGAAGGAAATAAATTGCATGAAAGGCCGATAGAAATTCCGACACAAGATAAACTCACTTATACAGGAGTTGCGATTCAATGTCGGATAACTACAGAAGATCCACAGAATGATTTCAAACCCGATTACGGGACGATCATCGCCTACCGCCATGCGGGTGGTTATGGAATTCGTCTGGATGAAGGAAGTTCGTATCAGGGTGTGAAAGTTTCTCCATTCTTTGATTCGATGCTTGTCAAGATCACAGCAAAAGGAAGATCTTTGAAAGGTGCGCGTAGAAGAATGCTTAGAGCACTCCGTGAATTCAGGATCAGAGGTGTAAAAACTAATATTCTTTTTCTTGAAAACGTTTTAAATCACAATGAATTTGAAAGCGGACAAATTACTGTTCGCTTCATAGAAAAATATCCGGCTCTTTTTCAGTTTGAAGTCCGTCAGGATCGTGGTACAAAGATCCTTCGCTACATGGCTGATGTAATGGTGAATGGAAACCCTGATGTGTCAAAGATCGATCATTCGAAAATTTTTCACACAGCGAAAGTACCTGAATTCAACCGGAGTGAAAAAATAATTCCGGGAACAAAACAAATGCTCGACGATCTTGGTCCGGAGAAATTTGCTAAATGGTTGAAAGATCAAAAGCAGGTGATGTTTACGGATACAACATTGCGCGATGCACATCAGTCATTGCTTGCAACACGTGTACGTACACAAGACATGCTGAAAGTTGCAGAGAGCTTTGCGCATCGTCATCCGGAATTATTTTCTATGGAAGTCTGGGGTGGCGCAACATTCGATGTTGCTCTGCGGTTCTTACATGAATGTCCATGGAAAAGATTAGAAGCATTGCGTTCTGCAATTCCGAACATCATGCTGCAAATGTTGATTCGCGGTTCGAATGCCGTTGGCTATACATCTTATCCTGATAATCTGGTTACAAAATTCATTGAGAAAAGCTGGGACAGCGGAATAGATGTATTCAGGATCTTCGACTCACTGAACTGGATCGATAGTATGAAAAATTCCATCAATGCAGTAAGAGAACGCACTTCAGGAATAGCAGAAGCTTGTATCTGTTACACCGGCGATATTATGGATCCTAAGCGTCAAAAATATTCTTTACAGTATTATGTAGATCTTGCAAAACAACTTGAGGATAGTGGTGCACACATCCTTGCAATAAAAGATATGGCAGGATTACTGAAACCGTATGCTGCAGAAATTCTGGTAAAAGAATTGAAGAAGTCAATTGACATTCCGATCCATTTGCACACACATGATACTTCATCGATCCAAAATGCTTC
>JAYUWA010000267.1:0-1815 GCA_043753795.1 Bacteroidota bacterium
GGACTCAACCTTGCCTGAGCAAATTTCAGAGCAGTGGCCATTAGATCCTTGTTACGGCTAACTAGCGCACCTATACGAGCTCCGCAGGCGCTATAACGCTTGCTGATTGAATCCAGCATCACTACATTACTTTCAATTCCCGATAGATTCATGACAGAAGTATATTCTTTGCCATCATAACAAAACTCTCTATAGACTTCATCAGAAAAAAACCATAGGTCATGTTTCTTAACAAGGTCTCTGAGTTTTTCAAGTTCGTCTTTAGAGTATAAATATCCTGTCGGGTTCGAAGGATTACAGATCATGATAGCCTTTGTTTTCGGCGTGATCAGTTTTTCGAATTCAGAAATAGGAGGAAGTGCAAAGCCGGTTTCAATCGTTGATCTGATAGGAACGACTTTAACATTTGCCTGAGTAGAGAAACCATTGTAGTTTGCATAGAAAGGTTCAGGGATCAGAATTTCATCACCCGGATCCATGCAACTCATCATTGCAATTTCAATTGCTTCTGAACCGCCGGTAGTTATTATGATCTCAGTGTAATCGAGATCGATCTGAAAACGTTTGTAATAACCTGTGAGTTTTTTGCGATAAGATTCGATACCCGCAGAATGACTATACTCAACTACTTTTTGTGAAAAATTATGAATGGCATTGATCATTGTTTGCGGAGTTTCAATATCCGGCTGACCAATATTCAAATGGTAGATTTTCTTTCCTTCATTTTTGGCCTTTTCAGCAAACGGGACCAGTTTACGGATAGGCGATGGCGGCATCTGGCGGCCTTTAGTTGAAGTGTTCGGCATTGTATTTCTGTTTATAACTGTGATGACTAGAAATAAGAAGCCCTCCTTTATGGGGAGGGCTTCAAAAGTACAATATTTTATTGACTTAGCTTATTTGGTCGCAGGTGAATCTGCTGCCGGGACCGGTGCGGGAGCCTCAACATTTCCTTTCAGATGAAGGATCTTTTGACCACCCTTAGAATTAGAAGTTAGAGTAACTGTTTTGTCCTGCATTCCCATTTTTCCTGTTGAATTAAATTCCACATGGATGACACCTTTACCATTTTTTGCGATTGGTTCTTTCGGGAAAGACGGCACCGTGCATCCACAAGTACCATTTGCAGCAGTTATGATAAGAGGTTCTTTTCCTGCATTAACAAATTTAAAGTCAAAAGTAACTTTTTCACCTTGCTTTATAGTACCGAAGTTATACTCCTCAACTTCAAGTTTTAATTCAGGTGCATTTTTATTGTCAAGTTGATCAGGAGAAGTTTTAGAATCCTGAGCCTGAACTCCTGCAAATGTACCTATCAATGCAAGGGCTAAAAGTATTTTTTTCATTTCTGTTTTTTTGTTTGCTAATGTTTACTTTTTGGTTGGATCAGCAGCTTTTTCAACAGTTCCTTTCATATGTAATACGATCGGATTCTGTTTAGCATTTGATGTAAGGGTTACAGTTTTATCCTGAACACCCATTTTGCCTGCTGAATTAAATGTAACTTTAATAGTACCTGTCTGACCTTTCATGATCGGTTCTTTAGGCCAGATCGGTACAGTGCAACCGCATGAACCTTCTGCTTTTGAAATGATCAGTGGTTCACTGCCATTGTTTGTGAATTTGAAATCATAGGTAGCAGATTCACCCTGTGCTATATTTCCGAAATTGAATTCTTCAGTCTCGAATTTGAAATCTGGTTTATTCTGATCGTTAGCTATATTGTCAAGGGTCTTTTTCTCCTGCGCAAAACCAACAGTTGTGAGTCCTAAGAAAATGACAAGTAATAATGATTTTATTTTCATGATTTAGTTT
>JAYUWA010000268.1:0-1815 GCA_043753795.1 Bacteroidota bacterium
ACCTGGTCAGTTGACAGTGAAACGCCTGGTCAGTTGCCGCTGAAACAGGGTGGTCAGTTCAGAGTGAAACGGGGTGGTCAGTTGGGTGTGAAATACTCAGGATTGCATTTAACACAAGCAATACTAATGGAACTGAATACAATTATTACCTAATTGTATCGAATTCATCATATTCCAGCACGGATACCATTTTTTCTAATGCAACTAACGATTTATTCATTCGACCTGCTCCAAGTATTCCAATCTTAGACTGGCCTTCCGGTAGTTTAATTTCAATTACTAATTACTTAGTGTTTCCTATTTTAAATTTTGATGTTGAATGGTATCATGACGGTAACATTATATCTGGAAATAATAATAATTACACTTATAATACTCCTTATTTAACAGAAGACCACAAAGTAATTATAATTGATCAACATGGATGTAAATCTGAAAATGTTGTAACTCCACCATAAAACTAATGACTGATATTTAAGTTTGTTTGTAAACTCTCATTCCAAAATTTCTTCAACTTCATTGCATTCTCCTGCGCCTTCATTTTAATATAACGTAAAAAAGCCTTTTCAGTTTTATGACCTGTGATTTTCATAATTGAAATGGCTGGGAATCCGGATAAGTAAAGATTTGTTGCAAAACTTCGCCTTGCAGTATGAGTAGTTATTAATTCGTGTTTTTTTGATTTGATTTCAACTCTTGTTGTACCTTTTGTTTGAGTAGTTATGACGTCATCACTTATTTCCGCCATCTCCCCTATTTTCTTCAAGTATTCATTCATCTTTTGATTAGAAATTGATGGTGGTAATGAATTCAAATATTGGTTCTTATATTTCTTCATAATACCTTTTACCATGGGATGTATTGGAATAGAAACAAATTCGTCAGTCTTTTGAGTTCTAATATTGAAATAACCATCTTTAATATTCTCTGCTTTAATCTGAGAGAAATCTGAAAACCGAAGACCTGAAAAACATCCTACTATAAAAAGATCGCGCACTCTTTCTAATTTAACAATATTTTCTAAAGGGAGGTTATTTAATTTAAGAATTTCATGTTCATTCAGATATATGGACTCAGTATCTTCCGAAATAACTTTGAAACGCTTGCCTTTAAAATCAAGCTTATTATTAATTCCTCGATCTGTAGCTTCATTCAAAAAAACCTTAACCGTCTTTATGTATTTTCCAATACTATTTGTAGAAAAACCTTTCTCCCTAATAAGATAATCTGAAAAGTCATTATAGAAATCAAGATTCATAGATTCAAAATCAAGTTTCTGTCTTGAATGCTTTTCAAATGCAAGAAGATGCTTTACTGTTGTTCTGTAAACTGAAATTGTCGATGCTTTTCTAGAACTAGTCACCGAATCAATATAGCTTTCGATAAAAGCAAAAAGAGTAAGTCTTTCTTTTTTACCATGTCTGATTGAATCAAGTTTGTCGCGTAGTATCGCTGTACTGATTAATTCACCATTAGTATTGATCGTTCGGTAAATCTCTTTCACACTTGACTGAAGTTTATCAAGCCAGTCATTTATTTCAGTGCTCCCTCCTACCGATTTCTTCACCCGCATAGTATTCGCATTCCAATGTGATGGCTTGATCGTTTCTCCAGTTGAATACTTAAGTCTGCTTCCTTCGAAAGCAAAGAAAAGGTAAACCAATGTTTGTTCGGATGAATCCGGATCTTTCAGATAGAAATTTACTTTTGCCATTTAACTATAAGATTAAATGATATTAGCTGGGGGACACTCTGGGGGACACTTTTTGGTTATTTCAGCTTGTTCTAGCTTTATCATACTTGGTGACAAAAATG
>JAYUWA010000269.1:0-5738 GCA_043753795.1 Bacteroidota bacterium
AATTACAATCAATGCTATCCATTAAAAATCAATTTTATGGAGCTAAGATTTGTTGTTCAATGATATTAGTTTTATCGGACAGTAGTAATTTATTATTAATTATTTCTCAATGCATTGTATCAGCGAATGAATCACCTTAATATGTATTTCCTGCGCCCTATCGGCGAAATCGGAATAGGGAGCTCTGATCTCTATATCACATAGGTCAGCCATTTTACCGCCGCCTTTGCCTGTTAAGCCAACTACTTTCATTCCTGTTTCTTTGGCTGCGCGTATGGCTTCAAGAATATTTTTTGAATTTCCGCTGGTGCTGATGGCTAAAAGTACATCACCCTTTTTTCCAATTGCTTCAATAAATCTGGAGAATACAAAATCGTATCCATAGTCGTTTGCAACGCAAGAAATATGCGACGGATCGGAAATACTCAATGCCGGTAATGCTTTCCTATCATCACGGAATCTGCCGCTTAATTCTTCTGCAAAATGCATGGCATCGCACATACTGCCACCGTTTCCGCAACTGATGATCTTGCCACCATTTGCAATTGCAGCCCTCATCAGATCTGCCGCCTTTTCAATAGAAATGAAATTATTTTCATTTCCAATAAATTCTTCAAGAATGTTTTCTGCTTCCGTAAAATTGGCTTTGATCTGTTCTAGGTTATGCATCGTTTCTGTATTTCGAAGACGAAGATAGGAAATGATCAGAAAATGAAGAATAAAAAATTATATAGCGCAAAGTCAAGCTTATATGGACATCCATCCATAATAGTGTAGCCTAACTTTCAATTTATCTTTTTAAGCTACCAACTTCGGAAACGATTTTTATAACTGTACATAATAGTATTTCTGTTGCAATGACATCGCCTGGAAACGGAAAAGGTCCTTCCAGGATGACACAGCGTATTGTTTTATATGCATAAGGTGAAAAAAATAGTCATCCTGAAAGGACCTATTCGGTTTCTAAACTTTAATTTTCATCATTGATATTCAATAATTATTAGAATTTATACGAGAAACTCAAACCATAATTCGTTCCTGTCGTAATTGCACTGATCCTGCTATCTCTATCTGCAACGTATTTTCCATCTGCATCCTGGTCCTGATAGAAAATTGCAACATTATTCAGGACATCGTTGATGGAAAACTTGAGTTCACCGGACTTGAATATCGTTTTACTGATTTGCAAGTCTAATAGATTTCTAGGAGCTTCATAAATGCTTTTGTAACCTTCATATCCTACCTGGAAGATTCGTCTGCCGATCTTGTTGTAAACTACATTCAACCCAAAACCGCTTAGTGGATCGTTGAACATCAAACCACCATTTATAATATAAGGCGATTGACCTTGCATCGGACGATCTTCTTTTGCCCGTAGATCATCTGATTTATCTACTTTAGATTTGATCAATGCTACGTTACCAAAAATGGTAAACTTAGACCACGATTTCCATGAAGAGATCTTTTCCATAAATTCCAGTTTTCTGCGGAACTCGGCTTCTATTCCGAAATTAGTTGCACCTTTTGCATTTTCGTATGAAACGGATCTGCTACCGGCTCCTGAACTTTCAACAATTTGTTCTATTGGATTTGAAAACTGTTTGTAAAAGAACGAAACTGAATAAACCTCACCTACTGTCGGATAATTTTCAAATCGCAGGTCGAGATTATTGATCGTGCAGATAACAAGTGAATCATTTCCTTGTATCGCTGTTGATGTATTGAAATCATAGAATGAAAATGGTGCCAACTCTCTGAATTCAGGTCTTGAAACACTCTGAAATGCCGATGCTCTGATATTCGTTTTTTCAGTAAGGCCATATGTGAAATTCACAGATGGCAATAGATTCAGGTAATTTCTGTCTACTTCAATTGTATCGTTGCTGTAACCAAAAGAATTAAGCTTCTGAATAAAATTTTCCAGACGTACTCCGTAAACAACACGTAGCTTTCCAAAATTGTTATCCATCATTGCATAACCGGCATGAAGATTTGACTGTGCAGTATAACGATCAGAAGGATTTGTAATATCATCCAGACGGAATCCTTTTGAGTTCATGTGATCCGGACTGAAAATCGTATCAAGCGAGGAGAATAATAAATTGTAATTGAAAGTTCCTGCATTTGGAATAACATAACCTAAAACGCGGGCATCAAAGGTTCTTTCTTTGTATTGCTCCATTCCGCCAAATTTTACAACTCCGTCCTTTTTGAACAACTTTATTGGAATGCTGAAATCTGCTCCACCATTGTAAATTTTTTCATCTAAAGAAGAGTAAAATTTACCTGCATAATTTGGAGAGGCACTTCCGAAAGGAACATACGCTCTGTAAATTGTGTCAGATGCATCACTTACTTCAAAATTCCTGTAATACTGCATTCTTCTCAGATCAGGAATTTCTCTTGAAATGATTCCTGCTCCACCATACCACTTGATAGTGATTTTGGATTTCTCCAAAAGTTGTTCACCCGATAACTGAGAATTAAAAAGTGTACTTGAAGTAAATTGTACTGCTGTAGCTTGCTTTTCCTGTTGAAGTTCGATGTCATCGCCCGAACGCATTACAGTTGTATTATCTGAATTTACTGAAAAATAATTTTTCAATGAGATCTTACTATTATCATTAAATTTCATTGTCATATTAAAAATTCCGCCTGCTAATATATTGTCAGAATATTGTTCGTCGAAATAATTATAGCGTTCCGATCCGTCAAAATCGAAATCGCCACGCTCTACTGTTTGATGTTTATTTGAACGGGCGTATGTTAGTGCACCAATGAAACCAAACTTCTTCTCACCAATAGACATTTGATTTCCGAAAGAAAGCTGAACATTCTTATTTACCGGCATATTTGGTTTCTCTTCAATTGCCCAATCATTTGAAACTTGCTTCGACAGCTCATATTTCTGAGCCTGTGTCATTTTTTTAAACTCAGCAGAACCCGGGAAATTCTCAGGTAGAGAACGTGAGCCATCATCGATTCCAATCCAGTCAGTTTTACCTGTTGAGCCTCTGTAATAATCTTTAAAAGTTGAATACGAATTTAACCCTGTTCCAATCGTTAACCCAAGAAACCGTTGGTCAGGAATATCCTTTGTATTAAGTTGAATGATTCCTCCTGCAAATTCACCGGGAAGATCAGGTGATGCTGTTTTCAGAATAAACAAATTATCGAGTAATGACGACGGAAATAAATCAAATGAAAACGATTTTCTGTCAGGTTCGCTGCTTGGCAGAATCGTATTGTTGATCATTGCCAGATTATATCTGTCACTTAGCCCTCTAACGATCACAAACTTTCCTTCCTGCAAACTTGCTCCACTTACTCTTTTTAAAACCTCACCGGTATTTTTATCTGCTGTCCTTTTGATCGCCTCTGAAGAAATTCCATCCTGAACTACAGCACTTCTTTTTTGCATCAATAGAATCGAACTTGCACTTTCACGACGCATCTCTGCTACAATTGTAACTTCATTGAGTTGTTGAACAGAGGGCTCGAGAATGACATTCAAGGCTAAGGTCTCATTGTCTTTGACTTCGACATTCTCTACGACTTTTGGATTATAGCCAATGTATTTGACCGATAAATTATAGTTTCCCGGACTAACGTTCAGATTGAATTTGCCATCAATATCCGTTGAAGTTCCTATCGAACTTCCATCAATCCATACAAGGACGCCGATCAAACTTTCACTGTTTGACTTATCCAATACTTGTCCGGTAATTGTTCCTGATGCAGAGGCATAAGTAATGAATGCAAAATTCAGAATTAGTAACAATAAGGGACTTTTTAATTTTTTCATCTTTTGAATGTTGATTCCTCAAATTTCGCTCTGCAGTGTTAAGCTATCTTAACTGACATATTATCTCCATATTAACGTTATGTAAACAGGTGGAAAAAAAACACTGAGTTCACTAAGTTTTTAGCACAAGATCACAAGTGATATTCCAAGTGAGAATCTGTGTTCTTGTGCTAATCCTTAGTGAACTTGTGTTTAAAAAAATAATAAGAACAACCCAACAAAAATACATGCATAAAAAAAGTCCCGGCCATAACCGGGACTTTACGTTTAATGAACGAAACCTTATTTTATCAATCTAACTGTTTTTTGTCCTGTTGACGTAGAAAGAACTAACATGTAAATTCCTTTTGAAAGTTCTGAAGTATTTATTGAAAAATTGTTTGATCCCGGAGTAAAGTTTTTGTTTGACACTTCTGAAACTGCTCTTCCTGCAAGATCATTGATCACTATCGAAATTGACTCTGCTTTATTCAGATTCAAACTTAAGTTTACCTGATCTGCAACCGGATTTGGATATACATCAATCGATGAAATGCTATTGATCGTATTCACAGATAAAATATAGTTGCTTGCTTCAGGTGTCCAGTTTGCCCAACCTTGTGTCCAGTCAGTTGTACCAAAAGCACCTCTGTAAGTCACAGCATCGAAGAAAGAATTTGCAATTCTACTTGATGTAAAATCTGCTCCGAAAAGCATTGATGAACCAACTTGCGGTAAGAAATTTGGAGTTGTGTAATTGTGCGGATCAGTTAATTGCACATCGCTTACATTTGCTTGAACTTCGTTAGCAAACAAACCTGTTCCATACCATCCTGCAAAATCCCAAGTACTACCACTTGCTACTGCAAAATTTGTAAGGCAACCTGCAAGCACAAAATTTTTGATTTCTAAACCGCCTGCAATTGCGCTATTCTCACAATTTGCACCATCGATTAATAAACCAATTGGGTATCCTGTGATAATTGAATTATAAATAGATGTTTCAGAGCTACGACGAATATGAGCACCTCTTTTGTAATTACTATTGATCGCTGTTGAAGCAGTAACAAGTGGACCGATTATAGTTGCATTTGAAACAGTAGAATGTGTCAATGGCGCATTTGTAGAACCTGTTGCATCGTTATCACTTTCAAACCCATTTGAACCTGAAACGTCAGCAACGTTACTATCACGTAATGAAACTAAATATTGTAGATTTCCTGAGTAACCGAAATCTGTATCGAAATCATCATCAACACCTCTTAAAGCAATAAGGTTTTTAGCGTTCACTGTTCCACCGAAAAATTCAAATGAATCATCACCGCTGAAACTAACCTGAATGTGATTCATTACTGTTCCACTTCCAACACCACCGCATGTAAGACCGTTGATCTCATTGTTTGGCTGAAAGGCAATACCCGGAAATTCAATACGAACGAATTCAAGGATTCCGGAGTTGTCATTAACATCCGTACCGCCGTACAATCCTTTAACTGCATCAAGTCCGCCTTCGATGATTTTCTCACCTGCAGGATCATTAATAGGAGCATTTCCCAATATGATCAATCCACCCCAATCCCCATATGTTCTAGAACCTAATGGCTCACCTGAAGTAAAGACGATCGGTTGAGCAGCAGTTCCTTGAGCAATGATCTTTGAACCACGAGTGATGATCAATGATCCTTTAGTAGTTTTGTCTCCTTTGATAATTGTTCCTTCCTGAATGGTTAATTCAGCACCTGAAGTGACATAAACAAAACCAGACAAAACATAGTGATTATTGTTTGTCCACATAGTGTTCGATGTAATGTCGCCACTTACAGTAATTACACTCTGCGCTTGAGTTAAAAACGGAGCAAAGAAGATTGCAATGATTAGTAATAATTTTTTCATGATAGCTTTGGTTTTTTTTTCTGCAGCAAAAGTACCTGAGCTATGTTATGATGAAGTTATG
>JAYUWA010000270.1:0-1814 GCA_043753795.1 Bacteroidota bacterium
TATCAATTCCTTTTCCATTATATTTATCCTGAGCAATTAATTGTCCTGAATAGTTATAAACAAAATAATCTGAATGTATTAGTTCAACATCTGAATATATGGAGCAAAATCCAGTCGCGGGATTAGGTACAATCTTAAATTCAGATACTTTTTTCACTTGTTCTTGTATATTCAAAGTAATGTTTCCATTCTGAACACCATTTATTCTTGACCCTGTCAATGTCAAAGTTTCCGGACCTTCTATTACAATGGTCGTCAATCCTAGTCTGGAATTTACTGTTATTGCGTCATAATAATCGAACCCTTCGCCATAATTACAAGTTACAGTGTCGAGACTTGTGCCATACGTATGAAGCGCAATAGAAGTTGTTGTATCACTATTAACTGAATCAATTGTAATTGTTACAATATCGGAAGACCAATACTGATTCCAATTGTGTGGAACTGAACTTCTATTAATATTATAAATATTTCCGTAAGCATACCAATCAGGAGCTGCCTCAACCAATGACTCAAGCATACTTCTCACAAAATACATACGCTTGTTAAAATAAGAAGTGATCACATTATCTGTATCTTCTATCATTCTGTCATAAGTATAAATTACACTATCAGAATATACTGCTACATCCGTTATGGAATCCCTGTAATTAAAATGATAGCCATTTGGAAAAGGTATCATAATATAATGAACATAATAATCCCAGAATAAAATATCACCCGGAGAAAGATCAAAATAATCTGAAAAAACAGGTTGTTTATAATATGCCTGTATAGAGTCACTTTCAATTCCAATTAATTTCATTGTAAAAAAGCTCATGTAAAAAGGATGCACTAAAAATCGGTTTAACGGAACAAATTCTATCAAGCCATAATTCTTACTTAATTTAATTTTAAAACTGTCGACAGGTATTTGTCCTGAACTTACTCCATTTGCAGTCATTGAAAAGACTTTTACACTATCTGTCAATCCAATGAAAGTCTCGACTATAATACTATCACAAGTGATGGTGATCTGATTGTAATCATTTCCCGGAAAATCAGATGTTATGATCCACGATTGTCCGACTGTTGCAGAAGTAATAAAATAAAACGGTAATGAACTTTGTGAAGAAAAATAAAAAGTAGTATCACTATTTTTTATAAGTGAATCGACCAGAAATTCCGGAATGGCATCCCACTGATTCAGTCGTATTGAATCGAGGTTACAAGTCCAAGGCCGATGAAAAGGAGGTTTTTTTCTGAAATATAACGAGTCGACTGATCCATTGCTTACGACGGAATCCATCGCATACAATTCGACTTTGGTGACAGTATCATCCGGATATGAATAATAAGATTTTTGACCTAAAGGAAAAAGTTCCCAATCCCCGCCGTAGCTTTGAAATGAGTTCAATATTAAAAAAAGAAACAGGATTTTTTTCATATCAGAATTTTAAACTGATTACAAAATAGAAATTATTTTCGAAGTCCAAACATTTTCATACTACAATTTTTTTTATATATAAAATCTCGCTATTTTCCAATTAAATCAGTTCAGTGTAGATTCGAATATTCGTTCAATGTATACAAATGAGGATAAAATGTTTCCCGCAGATACCGTTGAACCCTCAGATTCGTCGCAGATAAATATGATTAGATGTGGATCCCAAGATTTTTTGATATGGCGATTTTAGCATGAAAAATTTAATCATCAAACTGAAATTACTCTTCACAAAGTAATCGACTTTATAACCGAAAAGATCCCTTCTGGATGACACTTGATCTTTGTTCTGAATGTCGAAGCGGGGAAAAATAAAAAAAGTATTTTTGGC
>JAYUWA010000271.1:0-5723 GCA_043753795.1 Bacteroidota bacterium
ATGATTTTTATAGAATAAAAATCATACTGTCACATGCTACTGATACATCTTATAAACACCTATTCATTTCATAATATGTATCATTTAATGTATAAATTAGTTATTAAAGTCACTAATGTCTGAGAAAATATACCTTATTTTGCCCTGATGATAAATCGCTTTATAAAAGACAAAGAATCTTTCCTGGCGTTTCGCTACATTGATTACCGGCGATTTATTTTTTCAAAGTTTATGCTCACGCTGGCGCTGCAAATTCAATTTGTTGTCATCAGTTGGCAGGTTTATCAGTTAACACACGATTTTCTTGCTTTAGGATTGCTAGGACTGTTCGAAGCTATCCCGGCAGTTTCGCTTGCGCTTTTTGGCGGATACATTTCTGACCGGAACGACAGAAAGAAAATTGTATTTATCGTTATGATGCTGCAAATGTTATGTAGTGTTGCACTGGTTTTTATCTCATACCATTATACAAGTAACCCGGGTGAAGTAGAAACGGTTTTTCCGTACTATGTGATCATGTTCTTTGTCGGTTTACTGCGTGGTTTTTATAGTCCTGCTCAGTTTCCCTTGATGACACAACTTGTTCCACGTGAAGCATACGCTAATTCTTCGGCATGGAACTCAACTTTCTGGCATATTGCTGTTGTGGTTGGATCATCTATCGGTGGATTAATGCTTGCATTTTTTGGCGCCAACGTAGTTTACATTATTGTTGTCTTGTGTTTGCTGTTAGGTGTAATTCAAATCTACAGAATACCTGAACAACCACCACAAGGAGTAAATCATAGTGAGAGCATCAAAGAGAGTATCAAGCAAGGATTGAGTTTTGTATTCAGGAATCAGATGATCTTCGGTGCTATGTTGCTTGATCTGATTGCTGTATTGTTTGGTGGTGCGACAGCGATGTTACCGGTATTTGCCAGTGAAATTCTGCACGTTGGTGAAACCGGCTTCGGAATTCTGCGTGCAGCACCTTTTGTCGGATCAGTAGCTATGGCTTTATATATGACAAAGCATCCGCCGTTAAAAAATTCAGGTAAAAAGTTGCTTGCATGTGTAGCAGGATTTTCACTTTGCATGATCTTCTTTGCTTTGAGCAAAAACTTCTATCTATCATTCGCCATTTTAGCACTCAGTGGAGCCTTCGATAATGTGAGTGTAGTGATCCGTTCTATGATAGTACAGTTATTTACGCCCGATGAGATGCGCGGAAGGGTATCGTCAGTAAGTACAATGTTCATCAGTTCATCCAATGAGATCGGTGCCTTTGAATCCGGTTTCGCTGCAAAACTTGTCGGACTGGTTCCATCTGTTATCATCGGTGGAAGTATAGCAATTGCATCGGTCGGCGGAGCATTTGCCTGGCTACCGAAGTTGAGAAAGTTGGATTTGGCAGAAGAGATGAAAAATGGAAAGTGAAAAGTGAAAAGTGAAAAGTGTCATCATAGCTACCTGCAAAGCCAATTTTTTTCTTTTTTCTTTTCACTTCTTTTCACTTCTTTTCACTTCTTTTCACTTCTTTTCAATTCATTTCACTTCATTTCACTTCATTTCACTTCTTTTCACTTCTTTTCACTTCATTTCCTTTTACTTCATTTCCGAAACAACACCCCCAAAACCATTTCATTCCTCAACTGCAACTTATAATTATAAAGTGGATCGTAGAGAAGTTGATTTTCGAAACTTAAGTTGATCCATTTGAACAGGTCGTAGATGATCCTGTTTTTGGATGAGATTGTTGTGCCATCTTTTGTAAGACTTTTAATAAAAATACGAGAATTGTTTCTCCAGCTAAAAAGGTCTTTTGCCCATTTCTTGAAAATTGTAATTGTAATACTCGTTCCTAATTCTGTTTGATAATATAGATTAACCGATATGCGGTTATGCAATGGATAAAAAAGTAATAACTTATCTGTCAAAATGGTAGTTTTAATATCAACCGGCGAAAAATTGATCAGATTATCTTTCTTGAATTTAAAATTGAAGCCTGTGCCAATGCTCAAGATGGCAGGGAAGAAGGTTTGTTTGGACAACACTTTTATAAATTCATTTTTTGTGAATGTGTATTCATAAGAATTAGTCAGTTGAGATTTTACATCGATGTTGATTGCGTTCACGATTTTTAAATTGCTGAATTCCCAGTTACTTTTTATTTCAATTTCATCGTCCCTGACTTCTAAAATACTATCGATGTACTTTGTAAAAGATAGTTCAAGGTTGATCTCTTGTCTGGTCTTGTATAAATAGGCTGTCTTAGTTCTTGACAGATTATACCTTGCTGTTATATCTAAATTTAAATTATTTTCATTATGAAAATTTATAATTTGCTGAAAATTAGTAGACAGATATAGCTGTCGGCTTTTGATTGTTTTGGAAGAATCCGGATTTTTGATAAAAACTGAATCGATGGAATCCATTGCTGTTACTTGGTAGGAAAGGAGTATGATACACAGTAACGTGTATATCCGGCTATTCATTTTCCAATTAATATGGATTTAATGGCAGATTGAACGCTAAATGAAATGATACTGAAACCGTCAGCAAATAGTTCTTCGTATTTAAAGCGGTATTGTTTGTCGTTTTTTATGATCAGCAATTCAGGTGTGGTGATTTTTTCATTCCAGAGTTCAGAATATGTTACTGCATGTTTGTGGAACTCAGGAAAAAGTTGGGTCAGTTCATAGATGTTTCTTTTTCTTGAAAGTGAAATTGAATCTGAATAGGAAGCCGCATGTAACTGATGTAGACTATTGTTCTGGGCTATTTTCAAATATTCTGTTAAGGTCTGAAAACAATTCAGACAACTTTTGTTATTTTTTATGATGATGAAGTAAACACTATCATTGGAATATTCTAATGCATTATTTTGTTTGGAATAGAAGATCCATTTTTCTTCAATGGTTTCAGCTTTTAGTTGGTGTGAAGTGAATGTGTTGAAAATCAAAATCAGAAATAAACTATTTGCTGATCTTAACTTTCGATACACGAATGATAAATTCAGGATCATTGTTTTCATAGAATGTATTCTTTCTGTTTTCATTTTCTTCCTTTGAAAGTGTAGGTTCAGGAAAGTAATTATCTTCTTCAAGTGAAATGCAGATTCCATTTTTAAATAGGTGATACGGTTCAATTTGAAACGACAGTTTTTCCGGATTGCCATACTCAGATGAGGTATTCATTTGAATTTTATGAGTGTCGATGAACTGTTTTGTATTGATGTTGTAAACAAAATTTTCAGTTGTACTTCCTGTTTCTTCCGGTTGACTTACAGAGATCAGAAGAATGGAATCGTTGGCAAAATGTATCGTTTCAATTCGCGAGAAGGTAGAGATATGTGATTCGAATTTTGCAATCAGTTCTTTAGGATTTATAAATTCGGGTGAAGTTTCAATTGGGATTTTATTTCCTTTCAGATCGATCCATCGTTTCGATTTTGGAATGAATATTTTTCCGGCCTGATTCAATTTCATGTCATATAAGCTTATCAAATTCCCGCATGGTTCGGCCATTGCAACAAGACTTTTTGAATGACTGATCCAGTTTTGCGGAAAATGACTTAAGCCAATACATGGAACTTCCGGATGAATTGTATTCATGAACTTTCTTTCTCTTGCATTGTATATTGTAAGACTGGTATTGTAAACACTGTCCAGCGGATGGTGATTATAGATGTCCGTAAACAGAAAATGGTCAGAATTTATTGACCTTGCAGTAAAAGCCATAGTTCTGGATGGCAACTTGATCTCTTCAACCAATTTGAATTCTTCTTGCGCCATTTTAAACAGGAACCATTTTAAAGTATAATCGTCCTGTAGCAGCAGGAAAGAATCGCTCATTGCAATTGCAGGACATTGCAATAACTTCATACTTGTGGGAACTTTTACAATGTGTTTTTTAATTTGGTAGGTTATAAGATCAAGACTGTGTATGGTCAACTGTCTTTTGGTCAGATTCCAGGATCTTGCAGTTATGTATGAGAAATCATTTTCTGAAATGGAAGTTCTGTTTAATGGGTCAATTGATAGTTCACCTGTGTAAATTATTGTGTCTGTTATTTCTTCTGCTTCAGAAAGAGCGGGAACAAAAACCAAAAAACAGAGGGCCATAAAGACCCTGCTGTTTTTAATTGATCGGTTACTTTTCAAACAGTACTGCATCTTCAACGGTTGTAATAACTAATTCATCATTGTCAGTTGTTTTCCAGGAAACCGGTAAAACGTCTTCGAATTTGATTTCACCTTCTTTCTCTCCCTTTGCATATAAGGCTTGAACAGCATCAACTACTTCCTGAAGAATAATTGTCTTCGTCCCGGCCTGTACACCAAATGTGACAGGACATGCATTATGCCCGGTACCGCGGCATTCAGCACGTTTGGTATTTACCAGGACATAGTTGTATCTGTGGTTTGGACCACCGCCCTGGATGATGATCGTATAAGCTGACGCTGAAGTGATCATCGATGCGACTAGCGCAAAAATCATTAAGAATTTTTTTGTCATAGTTTTGATTTTTTTGAATTATGTGATTATTTAAATTGATGCTACAAATCTCGGCTATGAATCATGCTTTCACAACCGCATAAAATAAGGATGATTAAATCCCCAGCATTTTTTAATTATTCTTGTTTTCTTATCTTGCCAAAAATTAATTGTTATGCCTAAGAAAAATTTTAGAATATTAAGCTGGAATGTTAATGGTCTTCGTGCTGTTTGGAAAAAAGGGTTTTTAGAATGGCTTCAGAAAGATGATCCGGATATTCTTTGTCTGCAAGAAACAAAAGCGCAGATCGATCAGTTAGGTGAAGAGATCAAGAGCATTAACAATTACAAATCATTTTTCTTTTCTGCAGAGAAGAAAGGATATAGTGGAGTAGCAGTGTATTCTAAAGTGGAACCGATAGCTGTTAAATCAGGTTTCAACAGTCCTGACTTTGACAATGAAGGCCGGGTACTGGAAGTTGAATATGAAAAATTTGTTTTATACAATGTCTATTTTCCTAATGGTGGAAGAGGGCCTGAAAGAGTAAAATACAAACTTGATTTTTATGATCAGCTTTTTAAGAGAGCCGAGGAAATGCGCAAGAAGAAAAAAAATATTATTGTAGTTGGCGATTACAATACAGCACATAAAGAAATTGATCTGGCTCGTCCCGGACCAAATACCAAAACAAGTGGTTTTCTTCCCGAAGAAAGAGCATGGGTTGACAAAATTGTTGAAATGGGTTACATTGATGTTTTCAGAGAATTCAACAAAGAGCCCGGACAATACACTTACTGGGATGTATTCACTCGTGCAAGAGAAAGAAATACCGGCTGGAGAATCGATTACTTTATGATCTCAGAAGAAATGAAAAAGATGGCAGTGAATGCAACCATCCATCCGTTAGTGATGGGTAGTGATCATTGTCCGATTGAATTGGAAATTAAACTTTAAAAGACAACAATAAAAGCCGGCTCAATGACCGGCTTTTGTTTTTTAGTACTACTGTCCGATTGAAAATCTTATTCTCAAGAAATAATTCAGAATTTTACTTAAATTCACTTTCTGCGGTGAGATTAGAAAGCAGGGCCCCGTTTGTTGACATGTAATTATTTTATTAAATGCTAGAACGGTACTTGTGCGGTGGAGTCCACGCGCTGCGCGAAAGTGTGTCCTGAATTATCTTTTGTTGTATGAAAGATAAATGTTTTAAATGAGATGAAGGAAGACTGATAAATAGAAT
>JAYUWA010000272.1:0-1800 GCA_043753795.1 Bacteroidota bacterium
CAGATCATAATTGCCCATACTATCTGTATTTACGATCACCGAATAATTTGGACGTTCAAGTTTTATCATTATAGGAGATGGTCCATAAAAGGACATACTCATATCTGCATTGTTAAATACACAATCAGAATCATTGTCAAGATAAACATGACCTTTGATTCTTGCATAACCCGGAAGAGTAAGATCAACAGGATCTGAAACCATATCACAGAATGAATGTACTTCCACTGTGTAAATTCCGGATACTATGGCAATAAAAGTCGGAGAGCCTACAACCAAGAGAGTGTCGTTTCTATACCAATAATAATTCCAAAATCCAGGAGTTGCATTCAACATTACAGGGCAACCGGAGCAAAGTGTAGAATCAAAAGAGATCTCTAGTTTGCGATCCGGTTGTGCAAGGAATGTAGTTGTTGCTGATTGCCCGATCGTGTCTGTGACTGTAATAGTATAAAGAACGGAATCTTCAAATAGCACTAATGGACTTGCAATTGAATCTGAACTTAATCCAGAAGAAGGACTCCACGAAAAAGTGTAGGGTCCACATCCACCCGCAACTATTGGAACAGCTCTAATTGAATCACCCTGACAAGTGTAGTTATTTGAGTTATTCGCTATAAAAACATATGAAAAATTAATGTGATCTGCTGAGGAATAAGTATAGGATGTATTTATTGAATGACTGCCTGACATATGGCTGGAACTATTTTGGTAATAGATCAGATTTGAAAGACTGTCGTATTGATATGAGTGTCCATGCATTCCGGTATTAGAAGCGGCATCAAATTCTTTTCTCAAAAGTAAACCATTTGTTGTATAAAAATAATTTGTGTTATTGGTATAGGGTATTGCATCGTATGACTGATATACTAATTTTAAGTGATTATGAAAGTATTCGAATCTATACGACTCTCTGTAATCACCGATATCATTCTTATAGTAATATGAGACAACATTATTCAGAGAGTCTATAGTGTAAAAAGACGAATCGGGGTCAATAGGATTATCTCTTTTAAGATATACTGTATATTGAACAGTATCATATTTCTCCTGAATACTATCAATCCACAGCCCTGAAACATTGTCCCACCTTTGTAAATAGAGCGAATCTCTTAATCCTGACTGGTTATAAGTGATCAGATATTGTTCTGAATTTAACCAATTACCTGAAGTGTCATTTTGAAATATTACTGAAGTCTGCTGATTTCCGGAATAGGTATAATTTCTCTGCGCAATATTTCCTGTAGAGTCCGATAAAATATAATTCTGAATAAGTTCTGATACATCATATGTCCAGATCTCACTTTTAGAAATACTCCATGTGCTTCCATTCCAATGCGACATAATTCTTGTCAGTGGTTTTTCTGATGGAGTGTAGGTGTATTCAATTTTATTCAGGTTGGTGTATCCGCTTCCAGTTCCTTGCAATTCTACATATTCAACAGTATCCTGAACCGAATTGTAAGAGATCAGTTTTCTGACAAACGTTCCCTGTGATCCGCCACTATTTACTACTGTATTATTCGCTAATGTTTGTACTCTGGAAGTAAAACGACCATTCGTTAAATCGAATGAGTCAACATAAATTTTATTGGTTCTGGTCCCGTTGTCATTTTCTCGTGTATATCTTGTAACTACAGAATCATTTCCGCATGTCTGAGAAAAGCAATTTGTAAAATGAAAAACGAATAATAAGAAAATGAGGATAGGTTTATTCATTGGGGTTGTTTGTAAAATTTGAAAGCAATAGTAGGTGGAAAGATAATAAAAAGTTGGGATTTATAGCTTTTAAAACTTTTT